>JADJXI010000020.1:0-300000 GCA_016715905.1 Sphingobacteriaceae bacterium
AGTACTTCCGGTTCAAAAGAGGAGAACTTAAACCTTGGCAAAGGCTGATTTATAATAAGTATAAAGTAGATGAAATTTACGATGCGCTTATCCGTAAGCCTTTGGATATATTATCGAAGTGTTTCATAAATTTTGATTTAGCCATGATTGATGGAATTGTGAATGGCGTAGGGGCAGCTGGTAAGAGGACTTGGATCCGGCATACGATTACTACAACAAGGTAACATTGGTTTTTATGTTGTAGGCATGGTGCTTAGTGTTGTTTGTATAATATTATTAACCTTTTTTAATTTAATTTCTGAATAGATTATGCTTACACTTACATTAATAGGATTTCCCACTACTGGCAGCTTTGTTGGTATTCTTTTTAAGGAAATTCAGCCAGAAATGCAGCGCTTGGTTTTCTATAATAAATTTCTATTATCCATTGCTGCATATTTTTGTCATAAAGGTGATCCGGATTGCCCGTGCTTTCTGCTAATTATGCCTAGGTAGCTTCATTGGGCATTCACTTCTCCGTTAGGATAGATAATTTGAGCTTGCTGATGGTTTTGTTAACTGCTTTTTAGTTCCACTAATCGTTCTTTCTTCATTTAGAAACAGATATTCAAATCAATCTTCATTTTACGGATTGAATTTTTAATTAACCTGTAAATAGCATTGGTTGGCGGTTTTGTTGCAAATGATGGTTTTCTATTTTATGTATTCTGGGAACTTGCATTAATTCCAATTTATTTTATTTGTTTATTATGGGAGGAGAGAATCGAGGTGCTGTCACCTTAAAATTTTTGTGTATACATTATTGGGTTCCTTGTTCATGCTAATCGGATTACAATCACACCGGAGCTGATGGATCAAAATCGTGGGCAATTCAGGAATTGTATGAAGCCGGAAAATCACTGGGGGATAAACAACAAGGTATTGTATTCTGGTTAATATTTATTGCATTTGCTATTAAAATGCCAATTTTCCCTTTTCATACCGGCAAGCTCCAATACCTATGTGAACGCACCTACACAAGAGTCCCATGTTGTCCGGTATTATGTTAAAAGATGGGAACTTTTGGAGCCATCAAATGGTTATTGCCAATTGTACCAATGGGGTTAGAACAGTGGGGGCGGATTCAGCCATGTTGCTTTCAAGTTGGTGGTGTGGTGTATGCTTGTGTATTGCCATTGTGCAAAAGGACTTCAAACGTTTAATTGCTTATTCTTCTATTGCTCACGTGGGATTAATTTCCGCCGAATATTATCACTTAACCAACAAGGCTTACAAGGCGCGGTAATTCAAATGTTAGCACACGGCGTAAATGGTTGGCTTGTTTTTAATAGCGGATATATTATTGCGACATACCGGTCCCGCGAAATTGATAAATTAGGAGGTATTCGTAGTATGAATGGAAACTTCTCAGTGCTATTTTTAATTGTTTTATTGGGTGCTGTAGCTTTACCGTTAACGAATGGATTTGTTGGTGAATTTTTATTAATAAATGGCGTGTATCAGTTTAGTGCCACAATGGCCGCGTTTGCAGGATTGAGTGTAATATTAGGCGCAGTTTATATGCTCAGAAGTTATCAGGGCATTATGCTGGGAGAAAAGAAAGATTCACATATTGCATTCGGATCTCTAGCATCCACTGATAAAATTGTATTAAGTATAATTTGTATTGTGATTATTGTTTTTGGAGTTTATCCTAAACCTTTAAACGATTTTGGCCGAAGAAGGAATTAAAATGATTATGTTATCATTAAAATAAATTTGAAATTAAAAAGTGAGATTATAATATTATGAAATGAAGCATAAAATTTAACATTATACGCACCGATAATGAATAAATTTTATGCGGCATTCCATGTAACCTTTAAAAACTTATAAAATAAATACACATGAAAAGGAATGTTAATCATAAGCGGACTAGGGATTGTTGCCATGCTGGCAGAAATATTCCGCTTTAAAAACTTTATTACCACTTGTGTTATTGGGTATTGTAGCGCATATGCATTCAATTTTATGGAATGGAATCAGCCTTGCAGTATTTCTTATTTTGATAACATGATAGGTTTGATAAAATTGCACTGGCTTTTTCCGGAATTATTTTAGCAACAGCATTTTTATGGTTTATTCTGGCCAATGATTATTTCTCCAACGAAAATACAATTGTTGATCACGTGGCACTTGTTTTGTTTGCCTTAACGGGAGCGTTGATGTTGACGTCGTTTAAAAACATGACTACTTTATTTTTAGGAATAGAAATCATGAGTATTCCTATGTACGTTTTAGCATCCAGCGCAAAAAAATAGTTTATATAGCAATGAAGCCGGATTTAAATATTTAATCATGGGTTCTTTCGCCAGTGGATTTTATTGTTTGGTATAGCTTTAATTTATGGCGCTACCGGCACTTTTGACATGAGCGCCATTCAGCAGTATATTGCTAATCATTCAGGTGATATGCCCATGTTTTTTATGTAGGTGTGATGTTAATGTTGGTGGCCATGTGTTTTAAAGTTTCTGCCGCTCCATTTCATTTCTGGGCCCCGGATGTTTATCAAGGTTCTCCAACGTTAATAACCGCGTTGATGAGTACTGTAGTAAAAACCGCAGCCTTTGCCGCATTTCTTCGTTTGTTTATGATAGGATTTGCGGGAGTAAGTCCTATATGGACCGGAACACTTGCTTCTGTTGTGGCTTTATCTTTAATTATCGCCAATTTTAGCGCAGCCATGCAAAAATAACGTAAAGCGTATGTTGGCTTACTCAAGTATTAGTCATGCTGCATTTATGTTGATGGTTATTTTAGCCAATGTAAAAGCAATTTATCGATTGATGCTATTTTATATTACTCATTTGCTTATTCAATTGGATCCATTGCGGCTTTCGGTATTTTGTATAACGTTACGCGCAACGGCAATGAAGATATCTCTGCATTTAACGGTTTAGCAAAAGAAATCGGCATTGGCACTTTGTATGAGTGTGGCCATGCTTTCGTTGGCAGGTATACCAATCACTTCCGGTTTCTTTGCAAGTACTTTTGTATTTTCAGCCATGATTGGAACAGGATATAAGTGGTTATTGATTTTAGCGGTTTTAACTTCCGCAGTTGGCGCTTATTATTATTTAAAAGTAATTATTGCCATGTATTTTAAAAATCAGGAAACGGAAGAGTCCATTGAAATTAAACCTTCTAACTCCTTTGTGATTGTGATAGCCTCTATCGTTATTATTGCAATTGGGGTTGTTCCCGGATTAATTGCCGATATGTTTAAGTTTTAAACTCAAGAAAACGAAAGTTTTTGATTGGAAGAATTTTTTAGAACGCCTGTGCACTACCCACTAATCTTACTCGCAGTAAAGTGGGGGTAAAATACTAATTTTCAAATCTTCTAGTTTATTGAACCATATTTTCACTTCGAGTAGTCCCCCATTTAGCGGGACGTATCGAGAAGTGATTCTTCGAAGCAGTTCTCGATACACTTCATTTCATTTCGCTACTCGAACTGACAATAAATTGTTTTGCTATTAATCATAGCAATATTTTAATTCAGAATACTTTACTTTTGTATTATGATTCAATTTCAAAAAAGAAGAAGCTTGAATATTAATTTTTAATAAAACTGTTTTCAGTAGACTTGCCGAATTCATCTACCACCCGAACAATATATCTTCCATTAGGAAATTGTTCAAGTTAATTTTAAAGCTGCACCGGGAATAGAATTCTCTTCTAATTTATTGAATACACGTTTTCCGTTTTGATCAAATACTTGTATAAACAATTGATTACTAGAAAAAGATTTTGGCACAAATAATTCTAAATTGTGTTGCGCGGGGTTAGGTTGTACTTTTAATTTAGTGCTTAATCCTTTCACAATGTTTACCATTTTAGTTTGCGTGAATTTAGCATCTGAGTGCCCAATGTCATATAATTTTAATTTATAGTAAACTTGTCCGTAATCTCCCGGATTTAAATCCAGGGCGAATATTTTTTAATGTATTTGAATTACCTGCCGCTTTTATTTTCAATAGATGTAAAATTAAAGCCATCAACACTTCTTTCAATTTAAAATAATCGCTGTTTATTTCGGAACTCGTGGCCCAATTCAATTCCACATTTGTCCCGTTATAGTGCGCATTAAATTCCAAAAAGTTCTATGGGTAAAATAAAACAGTTTACAGTTATGGGTGTTGTGTTAGCCGCGCAATCAGAACCTTTAACCATGTCTACGCCTAAATTATATGTTCCGGGACTATTGTAAACGATAGTGTATGATGCTCCTCCGGCGCAAAACGTTGCAGATCCTGCACCTCCGTATGTAGAACCGTTTGCAGAACCGGATAATGCACCTCCGCCTGTAACAACACCACCTGGAAAAGTCCATTGATAATTTTCTGGCCCACCACCGTAATTATTTCCAACATCCGAGCAAGCAGTAACGGTTACCGGACAAGGAGAACCACTCGGAGGATTCATTTGAACGTTAATAGCGGGTAAGGGGAGTGTGGCAGATTGTGTAGTTATAGCAACGACGTTTGTTGCAGTGTTTCCACATTGATCTGTAATTGTACAAGTGTAATTAGTTGTTGTGTTTGGAGGCGGGCATACATTTATAGAATTACCAGCGATTGCGCCCGGATTCCATACATATGAGTAAGCTGGTACACCATAATTTCCAGTTGCAGATAATACTGTGCAAAAACCTGAGCAAAATGTTGTTCCGGAAGACGAATTTGGAACAGGTGGTTGTTCTACGGTTAATCCTTGCACGGTAACTATCCAAGAATTATTTAATGTATAATATCTTGTAGTTCCGCAGACTCCATCATTTTGAGCACAATTAATATTTTTACCTGGAATGGAACGACAGTTGGGTTGCAGGAAGGAAGATAACATGTTGCCAAGTTAGGAACCGACAAATTAGTTGTGTTACAAGTTCCGGATGCAATTGTGTTGCAACTCCACCAGCTATTGGTGTTTGTGGGGTTTTCTCCACATGGACCAACCATTCTAAAGCCCGCACTTTGCATTGGATTTCTAATGTGGCAATATATACCATTGACCACAATACATTAGTAATTTGCCCACCTCCCGGAAAGGTTACATTTAAAGTCCCTCCTAAACACCATGTGGATGAATTCCCGCAAAACCATTCCCTGGATTATAGTTTTTAAATCCGATATTTCCGGCGGACCAAGTATTTGTTCCGGATATCAATGGATCAACGGTTACCGGATATGAAGTGTTAATGTCCATAAGCCAACTCGCCTTAACCATCACTTGCAAAAAATAAGTGTTGCCCGAATATTTTATTCTATAAGCAGTTAAATGGGATGAGGCTTTTTGTTCATTACTGTCATATACTAAGGGGTTCCCAATTCTACCAACTTCAAGACCGTTAGACATATTTATAATAATTAATTCTCCATTCCAATAACCTTCAGGGGTATAAACACCCCCCTCTAAAGTATCTTTAAATATCTTATATCCTATAGGTAATGTAATTTCATCTTCAAAGGCAAGCCAACCTAAAGAATTCGGCAAATTTGGCGAAGCGTTTAAAATGTAATTTGTTTTTACACTTCCTCTGTCAAACAATATAGTTCTATCTATTCCCTGCCAAATACCGGTAGTTTTTGCCCCGTCTTCACCAATAGTAGTTGAGGCTAAGTTTCCATTACCAAAAATAATATTTTCACTATTATTAATTACATGATAAACTTTATTGTTTTTGTTAAATATCAATTCAAATTGACTTAATAGAATTGAAGTATTACCATTTATGGAATTATAAGATGTGGGCATTTGCTGATTAGGAGCATAATATTTATTGGCTGTGAACGGATGAGGTTTTAGTCGAGCATCAATAGAAATTAATTGATTATTAGTATTCTTGAAATGAAGTGGAGCAAAACCTTTTTGAACAAAAAAGTTGGAGCCATTGCTTCCGTTTTTAATAAAATATCGGCTACTGTCCGTTCGGCGATCAATTAATTCAATACAATCACTGCATTGGGTGTTATAGGGATTAATGCCATATTCAGGATGTGATTTAAATGCTTCTTGAGTTTTCAGGTCTAATTCACTGCTTATGATAGGAGACGGACTGGGGCTAAAAGAAGTGTAGTTCGCAATTTTAGGTTGCATGCCAATTTCGCTAACACTCGTTTGTGCCAAAATGGTATTAATACACAAACAGTATAAAAGGATAAAAAATATTTTAATCTTAATAAAATTCATGTGATTTGGACTATTAAAGTTACAAAATTCGCGTGAATAAGTTGATAATTTTAGTTAGAATTGTAGGCAGATTAGCATCTAAAAAATCTAAAAATACGAAGTGAATTTTTTAATTAATCAAAATAAGCAAGAAGGAGGAAAGTTTATTAAAATGGAATTAAGCTCTTCTGTTAAACAATTTTCATTGGGTGAACTCTCTTATTGTCTGATTAAATATCAGCATCCCCTTAGGGAAACTACAATTCCCCAGTTTTTTAAGATAAATAATTCAACAGTTTACCATCCAAAAGTCCAACATAAAGGTGAGCTAAAAATAAAATTAAAACCTATTATTTCTAAAGAGGAATATCTTACAAATGTTAAAAAATTAATGCTTGAAATTGCTTTAGGGAATATTTATGAATTAAATTATTGCTTGGAATTTTATGCCGAAGGGGTGGAAATTGACCCGGAATCTGTATTTCTAAAACTCTGCGAAATTAGCAAGGCTCCTTATGTTTCCTTAGTAAAAATAGAAGACGAATTTATTATTTGCGCTAGTCCGGAATTGTTTTTAAAAAAAGAAGGACTCCAACTTTTTACAAAACCCATAAAGGGAACCATACGAAGGGGGAGAACGCCGGAAGAAGACGAACAATTAAAAAAAGAATTATTTGAGAACAAAAAAGAAAGGACCGAGAATGTAATGGCCGTGGATGTGGCCCGGAATGATTTATCGGTAATTGCAAAACGGGGAAGTGTAAACGTAAATAAATTATATAATATAGAAAGTTTTGAAACCGTGCATCAAATGGTAAGCACGGTGCAGTGTACCTTAAAAGAAAATGCTGATTTTGATACCATTATCAAGGCCACATTTCCGATGGCCAGTATGACAGGAGCTCCTAAAATAAGCGCTATGAATTTTATTGAACACTATGAAAAATTTGCAAGAAGGTATTATTCCGGGGCAATGGGTTTGATAGAAGAAAATGGGGATTTTGAATTGTGTGTAATTATCCGAAGTATTTTTTATAATCAAAAAACAAATCGTTTGTCTATTGCGGTAGGCAGTGCCATAACGTACCTGAGCGACCCGGAGCAAGAATATAAAGAATGTTTATTAAAAGCAGAGGCTTTATTAAAAGCTTTGAATGCGGAGATAAATTAATCTTTAATAAGCCATCACTATTTATTTATCATCTTAGTCAAATTTTTATTAATGTAATGATTGGTTGGTAGAAATGAATTTTGAATTCGTTTGGCGTATTGAATGCTTTGTATTATTTCCAATTGTTTTTCTTCTATTTTATTTTTCTGAATTTGAGTCTCCTTTTCTTTTAATTCGATTATGCGTTTTTGTTTTTTAATTACGTTAAAGCGATTAACCATAAATAAGGCAAATACACCAATAAGGCCAATACCCCCGAACAAAGCATACTTTTGTGTTTTTTCATTTTCTAATTTTGCTTCAGCAACCTTTTTTTCTTCTACAATGATTAAACTATCAGCAGCTGCTTTTTTTTGGAATTCGTATTTTACCTGGGCTTTAAAGTTTGATTTTCTGAAATCTAAATTTTGAATACTATCTCTTGTATAAACATAAATTTCATGAAATTTTAGGGCCTGAGCTGTTTTTCCCAATTCTTTATAGGAACGATACAAATTGAAAGAAATACTTTTAATGTATTTAAAAAAACCACTATTCTTGCATATCTCATAAGCTAGTTCTCCATTTTCTGTCGATTTATGATAACTTTTTGTACAGAAATAGTAATAACAAATATTGTTCATGGCTACAATTATTCCGTTTTTATCATCCAACTCTTTACTAATATGTAGTGATTCTTTAAAACAAGCCAAAGCTTTTTCTCTTTTTTCGGGTAGTGTAAATAGCACCGTATCAATTATGTCTTTTTCTCCCGAATCCAAATATATCATGCCTATATTATTGAGGGTATAACTCATTTGTCTTTTATCCCCTAACTTTTTACGAATACTTAAACTACGATTATGGCACTCCAATGCTTTCTTGTTTTCTTTTCTGTCGGCATAAATTACGCCAATATTGTTTAAAGAGGTTGCTGGATAAGCCAAATCACCAATTTCTTCTTGAATTTTTAAACTACGCAAATAATATTCTAATGCTTTATCTTTATCCCCTTGATCACTGTAAAGTACACCTATGTTAATCAGAGATATGGCAATATTTTTCTTAAGCCCTAATTCTTCTCTAATTTTTAAAGCACTTAAATAATATTCTAAGGCTTTGGATATATTTCCTTGTTCTTCAAATATCGCCCCCATGTTGTTATAAGAATTGGATATTCCATCCTTATTATTTATTTGAATACGTAATAGCAAACTTTGATTGTATGACTCAAGCGCTTCATTTAATTGGCCGTTGAGACCGTGTAAATAACCTTCATTTCCAAGCGCATCGGCTAGGCATTTAGTGTAAAAGTTAAAATTTTTAGTATTTAATTCTTTTAATTTTTTTAGTGCAAAGGATTTTGCTTGTTTGTTATATGCAGGCCATTCCTCATCATTAGCCAATTCAGCCAAAGAACCTAAGGCTTCCATTTTGATTGAATCGTTAGTCGTTGTTTTCAATATATTTTTAAGTGAATCAATTTCCTGGCCGTAAGAAATTAAAAAAGGAGCCATTAGAAATAATGGAAAAATATATCTTTTAAAAAACATATTGCAATTTAAGAATGAAGTTTTGACAAAACAAATGATAGTGGGAAATACAGAAAAATGCGGCGGGGTAAAAAGATAATTAAGTTTTACTTTAATTCTTTATCGCATCACCCCTTAAATCTCTATATCTCTTACGAGATTCAACTACATAAATACTGCCGGGGTATTTGGTGAGCACATCCTGATAAGCCAGTTTGGCTTTTTCTTGATCGAGCAAATTTCTTTCATACAATTCGGCCAATTTAAATTGAGCGTCATCCCCATACAGTTCATTCGGAAAGTATTCTAAAATATTTTTATACATGCTTTCCGCCTCCGTGTATTTACCTATTGATTTAAAGATCTGCGCTTTTTTAAAATAAATATCATCACCTAAAGTGTGCGTGCTAAATGTTTTATTAATGCTATCTAATGCTAACAAGGCGGCATCAAAATTATGTTGCAGTACCATTAATTCGGATAAAGCAAAAATCTGTAAAGGCACAGCATTGGTATCTACACCAATGGCATCGGTAATAATTAAACTTAAATCCAAGGCATCATTGGCAATTAATTTGCTGGTTGCTCCTTTTAAGATATCGGCTTGTTTTTTAGCCCATTCAAAATCTCCGGCATAAAAACTCAACTTCGCATTTCTGAATTTACACTCTTGCCCAATGGCCTCGTATTTAAAATCTTTTTCAACTTGAGAATACAATAACGAAGCATCCCAAATTTGCCCAATGATTACATAAATATCGGCTTGTAACATTTTATATTCTGCTTTAGCCACTGCTTCCAATCCGGGTTGTGTAATTAAGGTCTCCAAAATTTCAATGGCTTGGTCGGCTTTATTTAAATAATAGGCTTGCAGGTTGGCGAGTGTTTTTACAATAAAGGCATTGAGGTGCGTTTTCTCATAAATTTCCTGCGCTTTAATGAGCTTATTTTCTAAGGCCAATAAATCTTCTTTTTTAGGTTGGGCAATAGCGGTGAGGGCCTTGTATTCCACATGTAAAATATCAACGCGAGCTCCGTCATAAAATAAATTATTGGGACCTTTTTGAATGATGTATTCATAACAACGATAGGCTGCATCCCAGGCTTCATTGGCCGTGCAAATTCGAGCTAAATCGTAAATGCGACTTCCTTCTTCATTTTGTTTTTTATCTAATGCTTTTAGTTGTACAAATGCGCCGTCAAAATCTTTCTGTTGTTTTAAAATAAACACCAAGAGTTCAGCTAAAATTAGTTTATCCGGATTTTTTTGTAATCGTTTTTGAAGTTCTTGCTTTAGTATTGGGTTTTTCATTCCACCTTCATCATCATCATAACCTAAGGAGTTTTGTAAATGAGTTTGCACCATCAATATTTCAGTTTCTCTGAATTCAAGCGCATCCAGATATTGATTAATCATACTCACTAAATCTCCTTTTTGTTTATACACTTCCGCTTTTTCATAGAAGTAAGGATAATCTTTGGTTTTTACCTTATCATATACATTCAATGAATAATCATATAAACCATCTTCGGCAAATGCATTGGCTAACATTTGCGCGTATTGTTGAATGGATGGAACTTCTTTGATTGCTTTCTCGTAAGCTTCTTTTTCTTTTTTGGGATTTTCTTCGGCTTTATAAATGCGGGCAAGGTAAACGTATAAATACACGTTGTATGGATTGGCTTTCAGAAATTTTTTGGTGATTTTTTCGGCTTTAGAAAAATCTTTTAATGCAAACAAACTCTGATAATAATAAGGAAAAATACCGTGCTGATTTTTTTCGAATAAGTCTTCAAAGTAAATGTTGGCCTTTTCATATTCCCGCTGTTCGTAATACTGCATGGCTAAAGCATATTCATTACCTGAACGGGTTTGCGCAAGGCTAATCTGAAAAGAGAAACAAAAAAGTAAAAAGTATAGCGCGGTTCTTTTCATATTAGTACATTAAAGATACTTGTAATTTGAATAGATGCCTATAATTTTAAGGAATTTTGTGTTGGCCGAAAAAGAATAAAGTGAGGAAGTTTAATTCTGAAAATGCAGGTAAACTTCGTTGCCGTTGTTTTGAAATTCAATTTTATCGGCCAGATTTTTCATTAAAAAAACGCCTCTGCCATTTATTTTTTCGAGGTTAGCCGGATCGGTAGGGTCGGGGAGGTTGGTGTAATCAAAACCCGGACCTTCATCTTTTATTTTAAAGGTAAGTTGCTTATCGTTGCTTTCGAAACCAATATGTACTTGTTTTTGCGGATCATTTTTATTGCCATGAAACATGGCGTTGTTTACCGCTTCGGTTACCGCAATTAAAATATTACCGTAACTATCTTCATTTACTTTATAAACCTGGCAAACATCATCAATTAAGCGTTCTACCAGTCGCAGATTTTCAGGACTAGAACTTATTTTTATATTTTCACCTTTGGCCGGCACCATTTACGTTATTGAAATAATTATTTACTTTTTCCTTATAATAAGGGGTTAAACCCGGAGGTACGGTATTCAGCAACTCCAGTTCTTTTTCTTTCAATCTTTTATACTCTAAAAACTGCGCAGGGTTGCTTAAATTTTCATTTTTTGCCTCATTACTTTTGCGTTGTTCATCCTGTTCCCTTTCCCGCTCAGCTTTCTCACTTTCAAGCAGTTTGGTTAAAATTTGTTGTTGGCGCTTCATGGTTTCATTGCTAATCTGGCGATTTACAATGTCTTTTTCGGTTTGTTCCATCATTTCCATCATTTCTCCTCCCGGATTTCCCCCCTTATCTTTTAATTTACTCATCATTTCTGCAATTTGTCGGCGTATGGCTTCTTGTTGCGCGGCCATTTTAGCCAACTGTTCGCTGCTTCCGGGTATCATACTGGGTTGTCCGTTTTTTCCAAGCCCACCTTCTCCGGGTTTAGGTCCTTTTTTATCCCCCGGTTTATCCCCCGGCTTTTTACCGTTTTCAAGGGCTTTTTTAAGTTGTTCTAATTGCTGATTTAATTGTTCTTGTAATTGACGCATGTTAGGCATGCCGGGTTTATCGGAAGGTTTTTTACCCGACCCGCTACCCGGCTTTTTGCATTTACCTTTGCCGGGCATACCCTGCATTTTTTGTTGTTGTTTCATTTGCTCTTTCATTTGTTCGAGCGATTCGTTTAAAAGAAGTGCGAGATTATTAACGGAAGTCATGGTTGATTGCATCCGTATGGTAGCTTCACTGGTATTTCTTTCCGCTAATGATTTTACGGTTTTATCCATGTTTAAGTTAATGGCATTAATTTCGCGGTTTACAATGGCACTAATTTGCGGGGCTCTTTTACTTAAGGCCAATAAACTATCTTCAATTATTTTACTGTCGTCTTTCAGTTTGTTTTGTACTTGTGGAATTTTAACGTACAATGGATTATCAATTCGGGTTTTAGGTAATTCTTTTACTAATTCTTCTTGAGCATAAGACAGGTTTAATAAGTTTTCAAGAATTTGACGCAGGGCTTCAGCGTTTTCTTCCTGTTGCTGACTCTCTTCTTCTTCCATGGATTTTTCCATGTCTTCCTTCATCTCATTCATTTTTTCGCCTGCCTCCTTTTGCGACTTCGATGCATTTTCTTTTTTATTTTTCTTCAATGATTCCGAACTCTTTTCTAAGTCTTTACTGATTTCTTCTTTTTTAGTATCATTTTTGGGAAGCGACATGGGTTCCTCCAATTCACTGTTTTTCTTCTCTATATCTTTTAATTCTTCTTTTAATTTATCAAATTCTTTATTTATGGCATCTTGTTTCTTTTCTAACTCTTTTGACTTTTCTTCGTTTTTGTTTTCTTTTTTATCCTGAGCGGCTTGTTCAGTTTCTTTAGCTAGTTCATTTTCTTTGTTTTTTAACTCGTCGAGTTTATCAATAGCATTTTGCATTTTTTGTTGCACTTCCAATTGTTTAAAGGCTTCCAAATTTCTGTCGAGTTCTTTTTCAATATCTTCATTGGTTAATTTGAGTTCATCCAATTTTTGTTGAATTTCATTTCTATCCATTTTTTCCATCAACTTATTTAACTCATCAAAAAGTTTTTTCATTTCCGGAGTCATTACATTTTCAAACAATTGCTCTAGCTGTTTCTGTTTCTCTAAAATATTTTCATCGGTTTGTGAAAACTGATTTTGTTGCTGATTGTTTAATTGGTTTTGTTGTTTTACTTCATCCACTTTATTTCTTAACTCGTTTTGTTTTTTAATAAGTTCCTCAATTTTCTTTTTCTCCTCATAGCCCAATTGTTTTTTCTCATTCATTTTTTTGGCCATTTCATTTACATCTTTTTGTAATTGCTTGGCTTTTTTAATGCTTTCTTCTAAATCTTCTTTTATTGCGTTATTATTTTTAGAGGTAGCTTCGTTTATTTCATCTTTGGTTGGGGCTTTAAAAACCATTAACTGTGTTTTGGCGGATTTAGCACCGTTTACTCCATCATTGTCGTACACCTCAAAATAATATTCTATTTTGTCGCCGGGGCCCAATTCAAAACGATTAGCATCTAAAAAGTAATAGTAGGGTTGCGTAATTTGTTTACTGTCGATATTAATAGGATTTGATCCGGAAAGTTCTGAGGTTTTACCACTGGAATCGGTGCTGTATTTTTTATAATGAAAATTCAAGCGAGTAAATCCATAATCATCTTTTACCTGACCGCTGAAATAAACATTACCGGTTTCCAACGAATCTTTTTTCTCACTTACTTCAATAATGGGATATTGATCGGGCATTACACGAATGCTGTAGTTTACCGAATCTATAAAACTTTTTACTTTTTGATTTACGGCTTTTATGCTATACGAACTGCTTTCCATAAATCGTTTACCGTAAGTAAACAAATCCATAGAACTGTGCGTGGTGCTGTATACGCTATCGGCAATACGTAAATACAAATCATCGGTGTTTTTGGTGTTGAAAGTCCATACTACTTTTGTGCCTTGTGGAATTTGTAAATCACCGCTATTTGTTAAGCGCTCGTTATTTTTTTGCAAGTAAGCCGGATAAATAAGCTGGAGATTAAATTGTAATAAGGTAGGTTTTGGTAAAACTTTGAGTTCATATTCTTTAGAATCGAAGCCGGCGGCATTTAAATGAAAAGGCGTGTTATCCTGAGGATTTTTAAAAGTAAAATAAAAATTGCTTTTACTTTCTTTCTCCAATTTATATTCAATTCCTTTGATATTGATATATAATTCGGCCGGTAACTGATTTCCTTTTACTTCTACATTAAGGGTGAAATCTTTAGTTTGAAGCGCTTCCAGTTTATCATTTAAAAGATTTATTTCAAAAGGCATTTCTTTTTCGTAATAAGTGGAATAATTAACCAAACGAGCTGTGCTTTTGGCGATCACTTGTGGCCATAAAATAAAAAGTGCAGAGGAGAATAATAAAAGCGGAATTATATATTTTAAATATTTTTTATTTTCGGATAAATCTATAGCTGTAGAAAAAGGAACGGGCTCTAGTTCTTTAATTTTTTGATTGATTCCGGCGAGTAGCAAATCGTCAGATCCGTTTAAAAGCTGATTATTTTGAAGTTGCAATACATTAAGCAATTTATCCTGAACGCTGTTAAAGTGTGAACCAATAATGTCGGCCGCCTGATCATACGAAATAATATTGCCTATTTTATTCAGTTTTAATAAAGGAATGGTAATGTATTTGATAAGCACCAATACTACAGCGCTGAGGAAACCAAAAAATAAAATAGCGCGGGTAACCGAATTAAATTCACCAAAATATTCTAACAATACAACGGTTAAAAAAGCCGAAAGTAATATCCCACCGGAATAAATGAGGCCTTTTAATAATTGATTTTTGTAATACTTGCGTACAAACTCGTCCAGTTTTTCAATTAAAATATTTTGTTGTTGCTGCATTTAATATTTAGATGCTTTAAAGCTTAATTTTCCACACATTTCATGTATTAAATACCAGGATGGCTTAGTTCAAATATAACAAAAAGGAAGGTTTTTTCTTGTATGAATAATTGTTAAAGAGGGTGAAATTTGAATAATAAATGAGATGACGCTGGGTCCAGTATTTGTCACATAAGGGCCTTATAGATTTACTACGGCGATGGAGTCGGAATAGGATAAGTATAATAAACGCTTACCTATTTCTACACTTTTGCAACCGGATCCATTAAGGATAGGTTTACAGCCCTCCTCAAACAACTTATGGTTGTAACTACAAATAGATGAATCTTTCTGATAATAAATTAAATCGTCGTTTACCCTAAACTTTTGTATATTTTTTAATGCAATTAATTTACTATAGGCGCCAAAAATATCAAATACGTAAATTCCGGTTTGTGGACAGTTTAAATACAAATAATTATTGTATTCGAGCATAAAATTCGGGTTCAATTCGCTTTGCAAAATTTGTTTTAAATTACCGGTTGAGGCTGTTTTTTTAGAGTTTTCATTAAACCGGGTTAATTCATTGTTTTGTTTATCGTATATCCAAAAACTATTATTGGCACTGGCACAAACCAACTCGGTTTGTTCATGTCCCAATGCTTCTAAAGAAATATTATCGCTATTGGAAGTTAATTGATTATCTAAAAAAACGATTTGTTGAAAATCACGGTAGTATAATAGAATTTTTAATGGATTAACGGCATCTACACTGGTAATGCTTCCTAATTTTAGGTTACTGTATCGATTAAAAAATTTTCCGTTTGCTAAATACTTTAAGAGTTCATCATCGTTCACCGCATAGATGTTTCCTAAATTATCGGTAGTAAAATAATTGTGTTTTGTTTTAATGGTGAATACAGGTCCAACATCGGGCGGAACGAAATTCACGAATAGAAAAGAGATACAGACAAACGCGAATCGTAAAAAGGAATTTGATATTTTTTTGTCAGAATTCAATTATAAACTAAAGTTAATTAAAAAACCGGTTGAATTTCGTTTAAAAAAGACAAAATATCATCGGCAATTTTTCTGTCGTTACATAAACGAGGTACTTTATTTTGTCCGCCCAATTTATTTTTAGATTTAAGCCAATTATAGAACGAATTGGGCAGTACTTTTATTACTTGAGGAACTTTTAAAACAAAATCATTATATCTTTTTGATTCATAATCGCTGTTTTGACTTTTTAAGCTTTCATCGAGCAGGGCCACAAAATATTCAAAATTATCAGGTTCTTTTTCAAATTCAATAATCCATTGATGGGCTCCCGATGAGGTATCCATAAACAAGGGCGCAACTGTATAATCATTGACCAGGGCATGCGTTTTTTCACAAGCCCATGCAATTGCAGAATCCGTATTGTGAATCATTAATTCTTCTCCGAATGCATTTAAATATTGTTTTGTTCTACCACTAATTTTGAATCGATAGGGGTTAGTACTTGTAAATTGTACAACGTCGCCCAAATCATATCTCCATAAACCGGCATTGGATGTAATAATCATGGCATAATCGATGCCAATTTGTACATCTTCCAATGGTATACATCGATTATATTCATTATTTTTCAAATATTTTAATTCTAAAAACTCATAATAAATACCATAGTCGAGCATTAAAAGCATTTCATCGCTTTTCAATTGATCTTGAATGCCAAAAAAACCTTCAGAGGCGTTATAGAGTTGTAAATAATTTACTTTAGGACTAAATATTTCGGAGAATTTTTCCTGATAAGGGGTGAAACTAACGCCGCCATGAAAATACACTTCTAAATTAGGCCAAACATTTTTAAAATGATCCGATCCTTTTAATTCAAGAATTCTATTCAGCAAAACCAACATCCAACTGGGTACACCGGCTATGCTGGTTACGTTTTCATCCATCATACTAAGGGCAATCTTTTCGAGTTTAGCTTCCCATTCATCCATCAACGCAATATTCACATCAGGAGCTCTGAAATAATCGGCCCACATGGGAAGATTTTGAATGATGATGGCACTTACATCGCCATGAAAAGAATTATGATTTCCAAATTGATCGGTTTTTAAACTTCCGCCTAAAGCCAGATTTTTTCCGGTGAATAATTTGGTTTCGGGATTATTGTAACAATGTAAAGTAACCATGTCTCTTCCGGCATTGTAATGACAACCGTTTAAACTTTCTTCAGAAACAGGAATGAATTTACTTTGATCCGTTGTGCCGCTACTTTTCGCAAACCATTTAATATCACTGTGCCACAAAATATTTTGTTCCCCTTTGCGGGTTCTTTCTATAAAGGGTTTTAAACTTTCGTAATTAACAACGGGCACTTTGTTTTTAAATTCATCATAACTGGAAATGTGGGCAAATGAATATTTTTTTCCGTATTCGGTTTTTGAAGCATCTTTTAATAAACTGCTTAACCATTCGCTTTGTACATCAATTGGATATTTAATGAATAATTCAATTTGATGCATTCTTTTTTTCATCAACCAGCTGGCTATGGAGTTTAAAATCGCCAATTTTATTTTTTAAATGCGTTAATTAATTCGGTATAGGAAAGTGCATTTAAACACATTTCTTTGGTAAGCATGCCTTTACGTGCGGAACAAACCCCGTAATACATATCATGAAAACCTTCTTTATGATGTGCATCGGGATTAATGGAAATTAGTACATTTTTTTCGATACAATACTGTATCCATCTCCAGTCAATATCTAATCGATAAGGATGTGCGTTTAATTCAATATGCACTTTATTAGCGGCACAAGCGTCTATTACTTTTTTATGATGGATGGGATAACCAGACCTGGCTAACAGCAATCGTCCGGTGGGATGACCCAGAATACTGGTATAGGGATTTTCAATGGCTTTAATTAATCGGGTGGTTGCATGTTCTTCCGTCATTTTAAAATTAGAATGAATGGAAGCCACAATAAAATCAAATGTTTTTAATATTTCTTCAGGATAATCCAAGGAGCCATCCGATAAAATATCACTTTCAATACCTTTTAAAATTTTAAAGGAAGTTTCTTTAGCATTTAATTTATCTATTTCTTTTTGTTGTAGTATTACTTGTTCAATACTTAATCCCTGTGCGTACACTGCGGTTTTAGAATGATCGCAAATGCCAAAGTACTCAAACCCCAATTGTTTACAGTACATGGCCATTTCTTCGAGGGAATGAACACCATCGCTGTAAAGGGAATGATTATGAAGAATGCCTTTTAAATCGGTATACGTTATTAATTCAGGAATATTATTTTGAGCGGCCAACTCAACTTCGTTTAACCCTTCTCTTAATTCGGGTTCAATATATTGCAGATGAAGTGCGCTGTAAATTTCTTCTTCATCTGAAAAAATATTTTCTTCTAAATTATGAAAGCCACATTTATTTAAATGATCGGTTGTTGCTGTTAATTCAAAAAGTTTGAGATGAAATTCTTCCGGCTCACAATAAATAAATTCAACAGCAATTGGAATTCGTTTTTCTAATTCGGCGGTATCGCAATTCTTCTTTCCGTCAATTAAAATTTGAATACTATCTATGATTTCACATTTTCTTCGAATTTGCCCGACAGGCATTACACTTAATTCAGATTGCTGGTTGCTAATAAAATCCACCAATGAATTTACAGCGTTAATTACGGTAGCGTAATGATGTTTGTTAGCATTCGAAATTTTAAATTCTATATTATTTTTAACTGCTTCTTGCGTTTTCTCACCGAATCCTTTTAGAGTAGTTAAGCGGTTTTCGTTACAGGCATACAACAACTCTCCAACACTTTCTATTTGCAATTCTTTCCATAGTTGAGCAACTTTTTTTGGTCCCAGACCCTTAACGCCCAACATTTCAATTACTCCGGTTGGGGTTTTATTAAGTAATTCCTTTAGTTCTTCGGTAATATTATTTTGAATTAATTCATGAATTTTAGAAGCGATTCCTTTTCCAATACCTTCTATACCTTCAATATCTTTTTGTGTTTTCCCTTCAAAATTATACCGGAGTTTTGATAAACGATAAGAGGCGTTTGAGTATGCGCGTACTTTAAAAGAATTTTCGCCGTGTAATTCTAATAATTTGCCACTTAATTCCAGGGCCTCGCATATTTCATCATTGCTCAACATTTAAATAAGCTTGTGCAATAATTAAATCGTTAGGATGTGTTATTTTAATATTTTCGGAATTACCTTCAACTAAATAAATACTTTCGCCGGCGGTCTCATAAACACTGGCATCATCGGTAAAATTTTCATTATAATTAACTTCATACGCTTTTTGAATTTTAGAAATATCAAAACATTGTGGAGTTTGAATGATGGAATACTGATTACGAGGAACGGCTTTATTTTTATTGTTTTCAATAACTCGAAGCGATTCTCCAACGGGAATAGAAGGAACTGCATTTAATTTTTTTGAGGCCATATCAAAACAACGGTGAATGGTTGAAACACTTACAAAAGGTCTGGCTGCATCATGAATTCCAACTATACCTGATTTATCTTTTAATAGGCGAAGGGCTTTTTTAACGGAATGAAATCGAGTTTCTCCGCCTTCACAAATTTCAATGTTCTCTAATTTATGTTTCGTTAATAATTGTTGCATCCATTCTAAGTATTCTTTATGTACAGCAATGATTATGGGAATTTGTTTTTGATACAATCTAAACTTTTCAATACTATATAGAATAATTTCTTTGCCGTTAAGTTGAATAAATTGTTTAGGAATAGTATTATTCATTCTATTCCCGGTTCCGCCTGCTACTATGATGAGGTAATTATTCAAAACAAAAAAGGCTAACGAATTGTTAGCCTCTAATTTAAGATTATTTTGTCGGCATTTTATCCGGTGGAATTAAATAGGTAGTTGTCATATCCATGTAATTCATTACGTTTTCCGGTAAGTTCCGTACGTTTTTTTGTTCCAATCTGAAATTCTCATCATAAAAAATAGGAATAAAAGGAGCATCGGCTAACATTATGTTTTCCGCTTCGGAAAACAGTTTCATACGTTTAGCCTGATCGGGTTCAAAACGTGCCATTTCAAAAATCGAATCGAATTTCGGATTAATGTATCTAAAAGTATTGATATATGATTTTTCGCTCAAGCTTTTAGGAACGTGTTTACCATAAAATAAAGTTAAGAAAGTTTCCGGACCAGGATAATCAGCTACCCAAGCAAATCGGAAGAAATCACCTTTTCCGGTTTGAATGTTCTCTATATGTTCAGCAAAAGGGATTGTGTTGATGTTAATGGTAACACCTAAATTTTCTTTCAGCATTTTTTGAACTACTTCAGCAATTAAAATGTTTCGGTCACCGCCACCGCTGTTGATTTGTAAAGTTAATTCAGGAAAACCTTTACCGCCTGGATATCCGGCTTGCTTCATCAATTCTTTGGCTTTGTCTACATCATACTTATATCCGTTTATTGATTTGTAATCATAACCGGCATTCTCAAATATTTCAGCGTAAGGAACAATTCCGTATTCTGCCGCATTTCCTTCCCCTTGAATTGTAAAATCAGCAATTTTTTGTCTGTCAATTGCAGCATTAAAAGCTAAACGAACTTCTTTTTTAGCAAATACCGGATTAGCTTGCACATTAAATCCATAATAGAAAGTGTTTAACGCCGGTGACGATAGAATTTCAAATTCACTTTCTCTGGTTTTTGCATGTTCCAAATCTCCCATAAACTCATGGAACATTTCAACCGGAATACGATAAACCATATCTAAATTTCCTCTTTTAAATTCAAGAATTTCGGATTTTTTATCACGTATAAAAGACCATTTAATTCCGTCTAAATAAGGAAGTCTGTTTCCGTCCGCATCAACACCCCAGTAGTCTGCATTCTTTTTCATGATAACCACTTCACCTTCTTTAATAGTTTCTACAAAGAAAGGTCCGGTACCTACGCATTTTGCACGCATATCTTTACCGTATTTCATCACAGCTTCTTTTGGATAAACATAACATCCGGGCATAGCTAGAATACTTAAGAAACTAACATCGGGATAAAGTAAATTAATTTTTAATGTAGAATCATTAATTACAGTAATACCACTAACTCCCGGATTTTTTCCGGTTTTAGAACCTTCAAAACTCTCATTGGCTCCAACTACTCTGTCTTTTAAAGTTACGTCAAACTGATTATTGAAAGGATCAATAGAGCATAATTTTTCCATGCAATACTTTACATCTTCTGCTTTTACCATTCGGCCTTTATTTCCTGCAAAACACGGGTCGTCATGAAATTTTACGTTAGAGCGTAAATGAAAAACATATTCTTTTTTATCTTCACTAATATCCCATGAGTGTGCAATGCCGGGTAAAATGGTCATGTCTACCTGATTGTACTTAACTAATCCTTCGTACACTTGAGAAGCAATATGATAGCTATTCACTTCATTGATTGAAATTGGCATCAAACTTTTGAAAGCTTCAACTTCGTTTGTGCGGAGAATTCCGCCCATATAAACTCCTCCTTTTGCTTCTGTGTTTGTACCTTGCTTTTTATCCGGGCCATCGCCACAGGATGCAAACAAAAACAGTGAAAAGGCAGAAATAATTAATAATTTATTCATAACGCTAATCAATATCGTAGATTTCGAACAACAAATATATGTTTTACATTGGAGTAGCCTAATTTTTTTATTAGAAAATTTCTGCTATTATAGGAGGGCTGATTTTTTAGCTAATTTCCAATACCACCGGGCAATGATCACTGTGCATGGCCTGATTTAAGATACTTGCGCTTTTTAAGCGATTTTCCATTGGTTTAGAAACAAGGTTATAATCTATTCTCCACCCCAAATTTTTGGCCCTTGAATTGGCCCTATAACTCCACCAGCTATATTGATGAGGAGCTGGATTAAAGTGGCGAAAACTATCGATAAAGCCACTTTGAATAAATCCTTCCATCCATTCCCGCTCTTCTGGTAAAAATCCGCTGGTTTTTGCATTAGATTGCGGATTGTGAATATCAATAGGCTTATGACAAATGTTAAAATCACCACTTAGGATTAAATTGGGCCTTGTTTTTTTTAATTCATTTATATATAGTTGAAAATCAGTCAACCAGCCCATTTTAAAAGATTGCCGTTCGTCTCCGCTACTACCGCTTGGGTGATAAACACTCATAACCGAAAAGTCATTATAATCCGCAATTAAAATCCTTCCTTCATCATCATATGATTTAATTCCGCATCCGTAAATTACTTTTTTAGGCGCTGTTTTTGAAAAAATGGCAACACCACTGTATCCTTTTTTCTGAGCCGGAAACCAATAATGATTATAGCCCATTTCTTCGAATTCAAAAACGCCAACTTGTTCCGGATTGGCTTTTATTTCCTGAACACAAACCACGTCCGGATTTTCTTCTTTCATCCAATCCAGAAATCCCTTGCTCATTGCTGCTCTTATGCCATTTACATTATAACTTATTATTTTCATATAAAAAAGAGACGTCTTATCTTCAAACAAATATAAATTCTCGAAACAAAAAAAGCGGACAACCGCCCGCTTTTTAATGATTAGTTAGTAACAACTATTTTTATTTTATTTCATTTAATGCTTCCAGTGTAACCTCAACTTTAATTTCATCGGAAGAACCACCACCTTCAATTCCAAAGTCATTTCGGTTTATAGTTGTTTCTCCTTCAAGACCAATGATATTCATTTTTTTGCCATCCCAATCTTGCTCTGTAGATCCTTTGTAATTGAATTTTAAATCCACTTCTTTGCTAATCCCCTTTAGTGTTAATTTTCCTTTAGCAACATACATGTAAGGAGAAAATGCGTCTTCGTTTTTTTCGATCACTGAAGCTTCATAATTAGCTTTTTGGAATTTAGGCACATTAAAAAACTTTTCTTTTTCTTTTAAATGATCATCTCTCATTTCATTTTGCGTATTTATACTCTTCATATCCAATTGTACAAAAATTTTAACGCCCGGTGTATTTTCAAAATTCACATAACCACTATCAATATTAATACTTCCCTTTACATCAGATATTAAATGTTTAACCGCGAAACTTAATGAACTGTGAGAACCATCAACGTTATAGGCACCTTTTATTTCATCTATACTTTTTCTTCCTGCATTCAAAATACTATCACATTGTTCTTTGCTATTGCAGGTATATTCTTTACCATTTATGTTGCACTTAAGTACTTCTTCAGAAACTGTTTTTTCGCAGCAGGCTTCACTATTTTCGCCATTAACAGCTATATACGGTGCAATCACTAATGAAACAATAGACATTAATTTAATTAAAATATTCATTGAAGGTCCTGAAGTATCCTTGAATGGGTCACCAACGGTATCACCAGTTACGGATGCTTTATGTGGTTCCGATTTTTTGTAGAACATTTCACCATTAATTAGCACACCCTTTTCAAATGATTTTTTAGCATTGTCCCAGGCTCCACCAGCATTTGATTGAAAAATTCCCATTAAAACACCTGAAACTGTTACCCCTGCCAATAAACCCCCTAATACTTCCGGTCCCCATATAAATCCTATTATTACCGGTGTGATTAATGCAATGGCACCGGGTAACATCATTTCACGGATTGAAGCTTTTGTTGAAATGGCAACGCATTTTTCGTATTCCGGTTTTGCTTTGTATTCCATGATGCCCGGAATTTCTTTGAATTGTCTTCTTACTTCCTGTACCATGTCCATAGCAGCTCGGCCAACCGCCTGAATACATAACGCAGAAAAAATAAATGGAATCATTCCGCCAACAAATAATCCGGCTAAAACATTGGCTTTATAAATATCAATTTGTTCGATACCCGCTATTCCCACAAACGCAGCAAATAAGGCTAACGAAGTTAAAGCAGCAGAGGCAATGGCAAAACCTTTTCCGGTTGCAGCTGTGGTGTTACCCACTGCATCTAAATTATCCGTACGTTCGCGAACTTCGGGAGGTAACTGACTCATTTCGGCAATTCCGCCGGCGTTATCTGCAATAGGCCCAAATGCGTCAATGGCCAATTGCATGGCTGTAGTAGCCATCATACCAGCTGCTGCAATAGCAACCCCGTATAATCCGGCAAAATAATATGAGCCCATGATACCACCTGCCAAAGTTAGAATTGGAATTACGGTAGATTTCATACCTACGGATAAACCACCAATAATATTAGTGGCATGTCCGGTAGACGATTGCTGTATAATAGACAATACGGGTTTTTTGCCCATGGCCGTATAATATTCGGTAATAATGCTCATAATGGCACCAACCACGGTTCCTACCAAAATCGCCATAAAAACACCGGTTTTTGTAAAAGACACGCCTCGTAAATCAATTTCACCATCAGGCAACATCCAATTCACAATAAAATAAGAAGCAGCAACAGTTAAAATCATAGAAGCCCAATTGCCCATATTTAATGCATTCTGAACATTTGATTTTTCATCTTTAATTGTTACAAACCAAGTTCCAACAATTGAAAATACAATCCCTAAACCGCAAATCACCATAGGTAATAGTATTGGTGACATACCGCCAAATGAATCGGTTACTTTTATTTCTTGACCAAGCACCATAGTTGCTAAAATAGTGGCTACATATGATCCGAAAAGATCTGCTCCCATCCCGGCAACATCACCAACATTATCACCAACATTATCGGCAATGGTTGCCGGGTTACGCACATCATCCTCAGGTATACCCGCTTCAACTTTTCCTACTAAGTCAGCGCCAACATCAGCCGCTTTTGTATAAATTCCTCCACCAACGCGTGCAAACAAGGCAATTGACTCGGCTCCTAAAGAAAAACCGGTTAAAACTTCAATGGCAGTTTTCATTTGATCTGAATCAACCTCAACCACATTGAACATTTTTAAGAACACTACAAATAATCCGCCTAATCCTAAAACAGCCAAACCGGCAACTCCTAGGCCCATTACGGCTCCGCCTGTAAACGAAACTTTTAGGGCTTGTTTTAAACTGGTACGAGCTGCTTGTGTGGTACGAACATTTGCTTTAGTTGCCACTTTCATTCCGATATATCCTGCTGTTGCAGAAAACACGGCACCAATAATAAAAGATATTGAAATTATCCAACTGGAGTGAATTTGTTGACCGTTTACTTCATGAATTGTACCGGAGTATGCTAATAAAGCTGCTGCAAAAATTACAAAAACGCTTAAAATTTTCCATTCTGCTTTCAAAAAGGCCATAGCTCCGTCGGCAATGTAACCGGCGAGTTCCTGCATATTCTTATCTCCCGCATCTTGTTTATTAACCCAAGCAGATTTAACCGCCATTACAATTAAACCAAGAATTCCTAAACACGGAATTAAATAAATCAAATTCTCACTCATAAACTATTTTTATTAGGGGTGCAAAAATAGGAAAATTGTGTGAATTTTAAAATTCTGTATGTAATTGATATATAATATCATGCATAATATACCCGATTCCGCTAATAATGATACATTTGCTTAAATAAAATGGAATTTGATTTAATAGTAATTGGAGGCGGACCTAGTGGATATGCGGGAGCAATGCGCGCCATAGATTTTGGCAAAAAGGTGCTATTAATAGAAAAAAACAAGTTGGGTGGCGCGGCAATCTATGACGGAGTACTTTCTTCTAAAACATTTTGGGAACAGGCACTAAAAATTGCCGCAATTCGAGAATTGATACCCGGTTTTGAAGTGGATTTTAAAAATTTAACCCGTTTGGTGAATGAAGCCCTGTATGAAAGAAAATCGCAAATGACCATTCATATGCGGTTGCTACAAAACAATTTACCCGATTTATTTTTCTACGAAAAAGGTCACGGTTTAATTTTAGACAAAAATACCGTAGAAGTAAAAAAAGAAGATGGTAGTACCAGAAAATTCACAACACACAATATCTTAGTATGTACCGGCAGTAGGCCCCGAATGCCCGCAGGAATTGAAGTAGATGAAGAAATTATCTTAACCAGCGATGGAATAAAAAATATTAAAACATTACCCAAAAGTTTAGTTGTAGTTGGAGCCGGTGTAATTGGTTGTGAATTTGCAACAATATTTTCGGCGCTGGGAAAAACCAAAGTTTATTTGGTGGATAAAGCTGACCGGATTTTACCGTTTGAAGATGAAGATGTGGCCAAAGTAATTTCGGATGATTTAGAATCGCATGGAGCAGTAATTCACCACGGTGCATCGTTAAAGCACATGCAAATTAAAAACGGGTTGGTAGAATATGAGTTGAGTTATAAAGACGGAACGACAGAAAAAATTACTGTGGAAAAAGCTTTGATATCTATTGGAAGGGTGCCGAATGTGAATAACATAGGCTTTGAAAATGTAGGTTTAAAAATGGCTGAACGAGGTGGAGTTTGGGACGATGACACCCAAACCAATATTAGTAATATTTATGTGGCCGGTGATGTTACAACAGAAGTGGCATTGGTAAATGTTGGTGAACGTGAAGCTAGGCATGCAGTGGTGAGAATGTTTGGGCCTACTGTTAAACCGCTTTCCTATAAAAATATAAGTACCATTATGTTTTTAAATCCGGAAGTGGCGGCTGTTGGCATGAATGAACAAGAATGCCGGGCAAAAGATATACCACATAAGGTGGTGAAATTGGATTTTGCAACCAACGCACGTGCTATAGCCATGCGAAAAACAAAAGGTTTTTTTAAAATTATTGTTACTAACGATAACGGGATGCGCATTTTAGGAATGCGCGTAGTAGGAGAACATGCCAGTAGTGCTATTCAGGGAGTGGCCTATTTAATTTATACCAATCAGGGTATTCGTGAATTGGCAGACATGATGCATCCGCACCCAAGTATTATTGAAGGTGTGCAGGAATGTTTAAGGATGCTGTTGAATAAATCCATTTATAAACCATATGTGTTTACCGATCGCTTGAAATGTTACGTTTATGAAAATGGAAAAACCACACCCATTGAAAATTTTCACTAAATGAATTCGAATAAAAACTCCACATTAACAGTGAACTCACTTTATAATTATTTAGCATGTATTTGTAAAATTATAAGCTAATTTTGTTTATTGCATGATTAGCCGTACACCATTAATAATTTCTATAGCATTTTCAGTTGCCTTATTGGCCTTAATAGGTATACAGGCATTTTGGATTACCAATGATTTTAACGCCAAGGAAGATTTGTTTGCTGAAAAAGTGAACGATGTTTTAAATGTTACTTCATCTAAGTTAGAACGATTAGATACCACCCGGGGTTATAAACGAACCCGAGTGAGCAGATCGGCCGTGGTAATTAATACACCTTTTGTGAATAATCAAATTCAACAAGGCAATTTTGTGCGCATGATCACGAATCAAAGTGTAGATAGTAACGGCACACAGTTTAGCAGAATCACCTCAAAAGATTATGCATTCGATTCATTGATAAAGAACATGAAGGATGACCCTTCTGCTTTTAATTTTATTAATCAAATAAAGGCTCAAAAGAAGCAATTACAAACTTCTTCTAATGATGTTTTTAGTAAGTACCCTTCCGGCAATGATTTTTTTAAGGATGAGTATTTGTTTGAATCTTACAATAATTATAAGCAGAAAGTAGATACGGTTTTACTGGATTCTATTTTGAAAAATGAATTCAAAAGAAATGGTATTAAAGCAAAATACAATTATTATCTAACCTCTTTATATCCGGGCAGCTCACACCATAGTAATTTAGCTCAGGCAGAAAACATGGAAGATTCGGTTGGTGTTGTGTATAAAATAAATCTTTCACCCAGTAATCGTTTTATTGATCCGGAGTATTTAATTGTTCATTTTCCAACGCAGGAAAGAGATGTATTCAAAAGCATGTTAGGGTCGCTGATTTTATCATTACTTGTAATTCTAATTTTAATTTTCTCTTTTTATTATATCCTGGCTAGTAATCTTCGTCATAAAAAACTTTCCCAAATCAAAAATGATTTTATAAGTAATATGACGCATGAATTTAAAACACCCATTAGCACTATTGCTTTAGCCAGTGAAATGCTTTCTGATTCAAGTATAAATCAAACTCCCGATAAACAAACCCGATTCTTAAGAATGATTCGTGATGAAAACAAGCGGCTGAGTGTTTTAGTGGAAAGTATATTGCAAACTTCAATTTTAGATAAGGGGGAATTTAAATTAAAGAAAACTGAAATTGATGTGCATGATATTATTAATACGGCTATCAGCAACACCCAATTATTAATCGCTCAAAAAAATGGCAAAATAGTTACCGATTTAAGTGCCACAAAGCATGAACTTTTAGCCGATAAGGTGCATTTAACCAATATTGTTTTTAACCTGATTGATAATGCCATAAAGTATACCCGTGAAATACCTGAGATTAATATCAAAACCTTTAACACCGCCGAAGGTTTGATGATTGAAATAAAGGATAACGGTATAGGTATTAGCAAAGAGAATCAAAGAAAGATATTCGATAAATTTTATAGGGTTCCAACGGGTAACGTACACAACGTTAAGGGGTTTGGTTTGGGTTTATCTTATGTTTTAGCTGTAATTCTAAAACATGGCGGAACCATATCGGTTGATAGTGAGTTAGGTAAAGGAAGCACCTTTAAATTACACCTCCCTTTTGATAATTAATGTTAAAGATGTTAAAATTGGCACGTTTCATGCTATCTTTAATTTAAAATTTAACAAATAAGCTATGGAAAATGTTAAAACCAGGATATTACTAGTTGAGGACGATGAAAGTCTAGGTCCATTGTTACTTGAATATCTCGAGGCTAAAGGTTTTGAGACCAAATTAGCTAACGACGGTAAAAAAGGTGCTGATTTATTTTTTAAAGATTCATTCGACTTGCTTTTGCTAGATGTAATGATGCCGGTTAAAGACGGATTAACGCTAGCCAAAGAAATCAGAACAGTAAATAAAAATGTGCCCATTATTTTCTTAACTGCCAAGAGCATGAAAGAAGATACGATTGAAGGATTCAATGCCGGAGCTGATGATTATATTACCAAGCCATTTAGTATGGAAGAATTGTTGGTGCGTGTAAATGCAGTTTTACGCAGAACAAACAAAGTTCGTTCAACCGAAAGTGATGATGTTAATTTTAAAATTGGCAATTACAGTTTCAATTCTGAAAAACAAATTCTGCAAAGCGGAACTAATGAACAGAAATTAACTACCAAAGAAAGTCAGTTGTTGCGTTTGTTATGTGTACATAAAAATGATGTATTAGACAGAAACTTTGCATTAAAAACTATTTGGCATGATGATAATTATTTTAATGGCAGAAGCATGGATGTTTATATAGCCAAGCTAAGAAAATACTTACGCGATGATTCAAAAGTTGAGATTATCAATATACACGGCAAAGGCTTTAAGCTTTTAGTGAATTCATAATTTTAAAATGATTTTGACGAGAAGGGTGTAAATTTTTACGCCCTTTTTTTATTAGAAGGTGAGGGGTTTGCCCTGATAAAAGTCTAATACTTTTATTTTAAAAAGATAATCGTATTTGGCCTGAAGTAAATTACTTTCGGCAGCAAACAGTCTGTTTTTTGAATTTGTAAAATCAAAGGCGCTGATTGAGCCTGCGTTGAATTTTTGCTGAGCATATTTAAATGATTCGCTTGCTGCAGTTACATTACTTTTGCTTGCATTGTATTTGTTTAGTGCTGCCTTTGCATTCATATGCGCCTGCGCAATAGTTTTATACAGATTTTGCTGATTTAATTCCTGGGTATATCTCGAATTCAACAAACTAATTTTTGCATTTTTAATCGAAGTATGTGTTTGAAGTCCGTTAAACAATGGAATGTTTAAAGTAAAACCTATCGTTTTATTTACGTTATCTTTCACTTGATTTGAAAAAGGTGTTTCTTCAAATAAAGGATCTTGTCTGTTATAAACCAATGGCCCTATACCGGGAATATTTCCTAAAGTGTCAGTTACATTATTGTAACCGGCCAATCGTTTTGCCACTCCGGAATAACCAGTACCTATAGAGCCGGTTAAACTCAAGGAAGGACTAATTCGTCCTTTACTGGCTGCGTAAGTTCGGTCAGCGCTCATTATCGCATATTCTCCGCTCTTTATGTTGTGCTGATTTTTTAGAGCCGTTTCATATATATATTGCACGTTGTTTTCGAGCAAAGTATTATTTTCAATTTCAATCGTTGGTCGACTAACATCAAAATTAGCAATACTATCGTAGTTCATTAATTGCCGAAGTCCTAATACGGCGAGTTTAGAATTATTATCCGCATTCGTTACATTTAATTCCTCATTAGCTAATTGAGCTCTGATATCGTACTCAACACTTTTAGCCAAGGCGCCGGCGTTTACCAATTTCATGGTTTGTTCTAATTGTTCTTTGGTTACATTAAACTGGCTTGTAGATATTTTTAAAAGCTCTTCACTAAAAACCACATTGATATAAGCGTTTGCTACATTCAGCGACAAATCATTTTCCTGTTGTTTTAAATTTTCAATTCCACTTAAATAATTAAATTCATTGGCGCGAATGGTATTGTACTGAGAAAGGCCGCTCCAAAGCACCAAATTTGTACTTGCGAAAAAGTTTTGCGATAAAAATTGAGTATTGGCAAAAGTACCGGAAAAACGATCCACCGTTTTACCAAAATTATAATTATGTTGTGCTCCAACATTTAATGTAGGTAAAACATTAGCTTTGGATTGATTGCTGTTGTTTTTGTTTATTTCATTATTTAAAGCAGATTGTTTAAGTGAAATATTGTGACTAATTGCATATTGTATACACTGTTGTAAATCCCAGGGTGACTGCGAAAAAGCACATAGGTGTATTAGGAAAATGAAAAATATTTTAAAGGCGTGTTTCATTGTTTAATCACATTTCATCATCAGTTTCGTATTTTTTTCTGGAAATCCGATTGTTTTTTTTGACCGATTTATTAATTCCTAAAACTACTAAAAGAAAAATCAGACTCGTGAATAAAATAGTTAATAATCCAAAAGTTGCTTCGTAGATAAAGTATGTAAGTAAAGAAGCCCCAATAGTGAAAATAGTAAACAGGTATATAATTATTACCGATTTGGCATGGCCATATTTGCAATCAATTAATTTATGATGTAAGTGATTGCGATCAGCCTGAAAAGGGGAAGCACCTTTTAATGCTCTGATGATGAAAACTCTTAAGGTATCCAACAAAGGATAAATTAAAGCGGCAACGGCATATACAGGTTTACTCACATGAACCCAAAAATTATCTAAAGCCGAGGTAGGATATTCAATTAAGCGAATGGCTAAAACACAAATAAACATACCAATTACTAATGAGCCTGAGTCGCCCATGAATATTTTAGCCGGAGAAAAATTAAAAATTAAAAAACCAAATAAAGCACCTGCCAAAGAAAAAGATAATGCAGCATAAGGAAATTCTTTCGCAAAAATAAACCAAATACCAAAAGCTACCGAACTCAGTAGCCCAACACCGGCAGCAAGTCCATCAACGCCGTCAATTAAATTAAAAGCATTAACTACTACTACATAAGTAAATATCGATAAGAAAACACTACCCCAAATGGGAATGTTATAAACTCCAAAAATGCCATGCAAACTGGTAATTCTTATATCACCCATTAATACTAAAATAAGGGCAACAACTATATGTGCAAATAATTTTTTTACCGGTGCAGTACCTATTATATCATCTTTTACTCCAACAAAAAATAATATTATACTTGTGGCAATAACCAGTTTAAATTCTTTTACTGATTGTAAAATTTTATCATAGTGTTGTAAATCTTCAACACTATACCATAGTGTATATGCAAATAAAGTCCCTGCAAATATGATAATTCCTCCAATGGTAGGGATAGATCGTTTGTGAATTTTACGATCTTCGGTGGGGGAGTCAATCAATCTTTTTAATACAGCAACTTTAATCAACGCGGGAGTTGAGTATAATACCACTATAAATGCGGTGAAAAATGCAAGTATCAATACGCTCATTAAAAGTCGAAATAGAGATTGGTTAATCCGGTGCGTAACATAAGATACACGTAATTGGTTTGATTACTTAATACTTTAAAATTAGGAAAATTCTCATTACGATAGGTATAACCCATGTTTATATTTAGGTTGTATGACGGGTTAAGTAAATAACCAATCGAAAAATTGGCAATTTCGGTAGAACTGAGGTAATCATTGTCTTTTTCTCTTTCAATTAAATGATACCTAGCGTTCAGAATTAATCGCTTCCGTTTATAATCCGCCATAATAAATAATTCCTTTCCGTGTCCCGGCGTAAATCCTAAAGTTTGATTGTAGTGTGAGTACGATTGATTTTTACGAGTTGTGACTGGACTTAAATAACTGTTTTGGTATACGTCATTGTATTCTACTTGTAAGAATAAGTTCTTTACCCGAAGTAAGTCGTAAAAACAAAGACCGGCTTGATAGCCCATACCCTTCTGAAAATCAACATCAGGAGTTAAATCATCTATCATTACCTGTCCGTAAATATTTATTTTGTTGGTTATTTTTAATTTAATATCTCCTCCAATTAAAATATTATTACTGTCGTTTAAACCTTTAGTAGCTGCCGTTGAAAATATAAACGGGTTATAATAATTATAATTTACATGATAGTTGTTTTTTAGATCTCCCGCATCCCAAATAATGCCCTGAAAAAACCCAACATTAACAAATTTCGTAGGGTTTATACTCAAGTATTGAAACGCCGCTGGTTTTTTTTGAAGCAGCGGTTCGGCATATGGAGAAAATTTAGCTGAGGCCGGTGTTAGGTTCATGAACAAGGCATAGATATTGGTGTATTGCAAACGACCCTTGAACCACTGTTGTGTTACTCGTGCATAGGGATAATTTAAGCAGTTATCACTTAATAGTAGCGAGCGATAACCATTTCCGATTTTGTGTTTACCGTGACCAAATTGCACATTAATTTGTTTTGTTGCTTGTATCGATACAAAACCGGATGAGTAAGCAAAGTCGAAGCCGGATTCTTTAAATTTTTTCCATCTTCCCTGTCCGGGCACAACACCAAACACTCGAGCAAAGGAGTCAACATAAAATGGCAATCGGGCTTGATTTTCACTAAACATAGTTTCAACGTAAACTTTATTTCCTATGTAAGCCGAGCCAATAAGTCCTCTGGTATTTGTAAAGGTTTGCGTTTTATTTCCTTTGTAGTAATCATTTCCGGGTTGAATATTTAAAATTGGATCAAGAATAAAACGTGCGTTAGTTCCTTTGGGAGAAAAATCAAGTGTGTGTTTAAAGAAAGCAATATCAAGCGCCGGGTCATCTGAAATGAATTTAAAGATACGGTGCGTGTCGGGTACATGTTCGTATTTTGAAGAATAAAAATGAATGTAGGGTTTTAAGCCGGCATGTATAGATGAATCTTTGTTTGCCAGTTTTTTTTCCGTAAGCAATGAAAATGCATAATCAACGGGCATGTTGTAAAACTGAGCAAAATAAATTTTAGAAAATAATAAGGCAGCTGTAAAAAATAAAAAGCGATTATATTTTGTTTTCGACTTTACCAAATAATATAGTGTTAATGGAAGTTTTTACCAAGTTTTTACGTTTTGCTTTTTCTTAAAATCCTCATATACACTTTTTATGCCTTCTTCTAGTGTAATTTTATATTTCCAACCTAAGCTTTCTAAATAACTCACATCCATTAATTTTTTTGGAGTGCCATCCGGTTTACTCAAATCGTGTTTTATTTCTCCCTTATACCCTACTATTTTTTGAATGAGTAATGCAAGATCTTTAATACTGATATCTGTTCCGCAGCCAATATTTACGTGCTTTACACCACTGTATGTTTTCATTAAATGCACACAGGCATCAGCCATATCATCGGCGTGTAAAAACTCACGTAATGGATTTCCGGTTCCCCAAATGGTAACTTCAGGGGCATTATTTTCTTTGGCTTCGTGAAATTTTCTGATTAAGGCCGGTAAAACATGGGAGTTATTTAAGTTATAATTATCATTCGGCCCATACAAATTGGTAGGCATAACACTAATAAAATCACAATTGTATTGCCTGCGGTAATTTTCACACATTTTTATTCCGGCAATTTTTGCAATCGCATACGGTTCGTTTGTTTCTTCCAAATAACCACTAAGCAAATATTCTTCTTTCAGTGGTTGTGGTGCCATTTTTGGGTAAATGCAAGAGGAGCCTAAAAACAATAATTTTTTTACTTTGTTAATGTAAGATGCATGAATCACATTATTTTGTATGCAAAGGTTGTCATACAGAAACTCGGCCCGGTAGGTATTGTTGGCGTTAATTCCTCCAACCCTTGCAGCAGCCAAAAAAACATAGTCTGGTTTTTCAGCATTGAAAAATTCTTCTACTTCAGTTTGTCTTCTTAAATCGAGTTGTTTAGAATCACGAAAAATAAAATTATCGAAACCTTTTTGCTGCAGATTTCTTAAAAGGGCCGAACCTACCATGCCTTTATGTCCGGCAATGTATATTTTGGAATTTAGCTCCATTTATTATTCGTTTGGACTTAAAACTTTATGCCCGCCTTCCAACAAATATTTATCACGCTTAAACAATTCCACATCTGCCTTTACCATTTCTTTACAAAGTGTTTCAACGGTGTATTTAGTTTTCCAGCCTAATTTTGTTTTTGCTTTTGTGGCATCACCTACCAGTAAATCTACCTCAGCCGGTCGATAATAATTTTTATCTACCTCCACCAAAACTTTCCCTGTTTTAATATCTATTCCTCTCTCGTTTTCTTCTTTTCCTTCCCATTTTAATTCTATTCCAACTTCTTTAAACGACATGTTTACAAATTCCCGAACCGAAATTTTTATGCCGGTTGCTAAAACATAATCATCCGGTTCATCTTGTTGCAACATACGCCACATGCCTTCTACATAATCTTTGGCATGACCCCAATCGCGCTCGGCATCCAAGTTTCCTAGAAAAAGTGTATCCTGCATGCCTAAACTAATTTTTGCCACAGCTCTGGTAATTTTTCTGGTTACAAATGTTTCACCTCTGATCGGACTTTCATGATTAAATAAAATTCCGTTGCAGGCAAACATGCCATAACTCTCGCGGTAATTTTTTGTTATCCAGAAACCATATAATTTAGCAACTCCATAAGGAGAGCGCGGGTAAAAAGGGGTGGTTTCCTTTTGGGGAACTTCCTGAACCAAACCATATAATTCACTGGTAGAGGCCTGGTAAAACTTGGTTTTCTTTTCTAGTTTTAAAATACGTATGGCTTCAAGTATTCTTAGTGCACCAATGGCATCAGCGTTTGCTGTATACTCCGGCGTTTCAAAACTTACTTTTACGTGAGATTGTGCGGCCAGATTGTAAATTTCATCCGGTTGTACTTCTTGAATAATACGAATTAAGTTGGTACTATCGGTTAAATCACCATAATGCAACTTAAACACTACATTTTTTTCGTGAACATCCTGGTATAAATGATCAATTCTGTCTGTGTTAAATAATGAACTTCTTCTTTTAATGCCATGCACATGATAGCCTTTGGATAATAAAAGTTCAGCCAAATAGGCCCCGTCTTGTCCGGTAATACCGGTAATTAATGCAACTTTTGCCATGTTAAATGATAATCAACAATATTACGAAATTTTAACTGATTTACAGAGTGATTTTTTCAATCGCTGTCGGGCAAAATAGCTATATTTGACTTTCTAATTTACAATGAAAACAACTTTCACAAAAAAGAATTATTATATTCTAATCACTGGCGTACTGCTTATTCTCATAGGTTATCTTTTAATGATAGGTGGAGGAAGCGATGATCCAAATGTTTTCAACCCGGCTATATTCGACTTCCAAAGAATAACCTTGGCTCCTATGGTTTGTTTGGCAGGTTTTGTTACGATAATTGTCTCCATCATGTGGCGCCCCAAAAACGAAGGTGAACCTGCAAAATGATAGACTCTCCGGACAATAAACCACCGGTTCAACGCCCTTTTAAATACAAGCTGCGCAAATTCTTTGTCATTTTTCTTTCAGTACTCATTGTATCATTAAGTATTTACTATTTTATTTGTGGCATGACCTATAGCGAAGGTACTCGCTCAGGTATATTAACTAAAGTAAGTAAAAAAGGTTACGTATTTAAAACGTATGAAGGGGAATTGAATGTTGGTGGATTTAGCCAGGGAGATGGCACTATAATGCCGGCTTCTATATTTAAATTTTCTATCGAACAAGATTCTATTTATAAAAGTCTTGAAATGGCCCAGGGTAAAAAAGTTATCTTACATTATAAAGAACGCATTCACGCATTTTTCTGGCAGGGGGATACCAATTATTTTATTCACAATATAACATGGGTAAACTAATTCAGCGATAGTTTTTTATTTTGTATAAACAATTATTTTTACCGGCAATATGACTTATTTACAAGCATTAATTATTGCCATAGTAGAAGGCTTAAGTGAATTCCTTCCTATTTCTTCAACCGGTCACATGATGATTACCACCGCAATTTTGGGAATGGAACACACTTCCTTTGTAAAGTTGTTTACCGTGGCAATACAATTTGGTGCAATTTTAAGTGTTGTTGTATTGTATTTCAAACGTTTTTTCAGAACAGTTAATTTTTATATTAAATTACTTTTTGCTTTCATTCCAAGCGCAATTGCCGGTTTATTATTAGGTGATTATATAGATGCATTGTTAGAAAATGTTTTTGGCGTAGCCGTAGCTTTGTTTGTTGGTGGAATAATATTTTTATTTGTAGACAAGTGGTTTAAAGAGGAAAAGATAAAAGATGAGGAAGGTGTGAAAAAATATTACAGCAGTGAAAATTGGTTTATTTCAATGTTTGGCTTTATTTCCCGGTGTGAGCAGAAGCGCAGCCACGATCATTGGTGGCATGAGTCAAAAATTATCGCGCCAAGCTGCAGCTGAATTTTCTTTTTTTCTGGCTGTACCCACCATGTTTGCAGCTACGGCTAAAAAATTATTGGATTTTTATAAAGATGGATTGGTGTTGAATAACGAAGAAATAAAAATACTCGCTTTTGGCAATGTAGTGGCTTTTATAGTGGCGCTCATCGCTATTAAAACTTTTATAGGTTTATTAAATAAATACGGATTTAAAATGTGGGGTTATTATCGGATTATTGTTGGCGGAATTTTAATTATTTTTTTCTTAATGGGAATTGAAATCAGCGTGATTTAATAAGAAATTACAGATTCCAAAACCGATAACTAAAATGATCACATCACTTTATAAAACGAATCACTGCCTCAAAAAATTCCTTGGGCTTTTCGGCATGTACCCAATGTCCCGCACCAGGAACAGATAAAAACTGTATAGAAGAAAATCTTTTTTTAAAATCTTCCTGATCATTTAAATTCACGTAGTCTGATTTCTCACCGCTTATGACCAAACAAGGAACGGTGCTATTAAATTCGGGTACCATAACGCCAATATTATTGTAATTATCTCCGATAACCTTTAAATTAAATCGCCAATCTAATTTATTTTCTTCGGTACTTTTCCAGTAAATATTTTTAAGCAAAAACTGTTTTGTTCCAAAGTCAGGAATATATTCACCCAAAATAACTTCAGCATCTTTTCTTGATTTTACTTCATCAAAATTTACGGCATTTAATGCATTTAAAACTTCATTGTGATGCGGAGTGTAGGCCCGGGTTGCTATATCAACAACAATTAATTGTTCGGCATATTTCGGAAACATCCATTCAAAAAACAACACCGTTTTACCACCCATACTATGACCCAACAAAATTGGATTTTTCAGTTGATGCGTATCTATAAATTCGCGCAAATCATTAGCCATGCATTCATAATCCCACTCCGTACTATGATCACTTAATCCATGATTGCGCTGGTCAATTGTAAAAACTTGAAATCCCGATTCGGCAAATTGTTTGGCTAGTGTGTTCCAATTATCACTTTGACCAAATAAACCATGCAAAATAATTAAAGGTTTTCCGCTTCCAAACGCTCTATAAGCTAATTTCATCCTACGTTTATTTTAACTTTCGTAAATACATTTGCACGGTGTTTTCTAAACCAAAATACAAGGCATCACTTATTAAAGCATGCCCAATAGAAACTTCTTCTAATTGCGGAATATTTTTATTGAAGTACTGCAAATTTTCCAAACTCAAGTCGTGTCCGGCGTTCACACCCAATTTAAGTTGATGCGCTTTTTGCGCTGCAGTAATAAAGGGAGCTATTGCTTTTTCTTTATTGGTAAGAAAAGTACTGGCATAGGCTTCAGTATACAATTCAATTCGATCAGTTTCCGTTTCCAAAGCTCCTTCAATCATGGCAATTTCCGGGTTCACAAAAATCGAAGTTCTGATTCCCGCTTTTTTAAATACCTGAATTATTTCCTGTAAATATTTTTTGTGCGTTTTGGTATCCCAACCTTGATTACTCGTTAGTTGGTCTTGTGCGTCGGGCACTAAAGTAACTTGTTGAGGTTTTACATCTAAAACCAGATCAATAAATTTATTTTCTTTCGGGTTACCTTCAATATTGAATTCAGTATATACTATTTTTTTTAAATTCCGCACATCGGCATAAGTGATATGTCTTTCATCGGGCCTTGGATGTACGGTTATTCCGTTCGCGCCAAATCGTTGAATGTCCGCTGCACATTTTAATACGTCAGGCACATTTCCACCTCTGGCATTACGCAGGGTTGCAATTTTATTTATATTCACACTCAATTTGCACATCACACTAATTTTTCGTAACTTAAAGAGATTAAAAGTAAAACTTATTTCCTAATTTTGAATACAGAATATGTTGGTTGGCGATTTAATAACAGACGAGATTCCTCCGTTAAAAGTAACGGACACGGTGGAAATGGCCTTAGACTGGATGGAGCAGTTTAAGGTAACGCATTTGGCTGTGGTTCATAATCGTGAATTAATTGGTGTGGTATCGGAAGCAGATTTACTGGACTATGAGCACCCCGAGGAGCAAATCAATTCTACCAAAGTAGCTTTATTAAAACCCATTATCTATCATTATCAGCACACTTATGATTTAGTAAAGCTAATGAGTAGTCTTAATTTAACCTTAATGCCGGTGTTGGATGAAAATGAATTGTATAAAGGCTGTATTACGTTAAAAGGCATAGTTCAAAACATCAGTAAAATGATGTCCGTTCAAAATCCGGGCGGTGTAATCGTACTGGAATTAAATCAGGTAGATTATTCTCTTACCCAAATAGCCGGAATAATTGAAGGAAATGATTCTAAAATATTGAGTTTACATGTTTCTTCCGATCCGGATAGTAGCAGAATGGAAGTAACCATTAAAGTTAACCGAGAAGATTTATCGGGAATTTTACAAACTTTTGCCCGATATAACTATACCGTAAAAGCGCATTTTCAGCAAGGCGATTATAATTCAGATTATAAGAACCGGATGGATGAATTTATGCGTTATCTAAACATGTAACTCGCTCGGATTTATTCACAAATTTGGTTTAGCATTCCCGAAAAATTGAGGTTTCCTATTTATAAAATATTGGTATCTTTACCCTAATAGATTTAAAAAAGATGGCCGAAAAACAAAAAACCATTAAACAAAAAATTTCAGTTACCGGTGTTGGTTTGCATACCGGTGAGCCAAACACAATTACTTTTGTGCCTGCACCTGAAAATCATTGGTATAAATTTCAACGTTGTGATTTGGAAGGCGAACCGATTATTGAAGCGGATGCGGATTTGGTGGTTGATACGGCAAGAGGCACAACTTTAGAAAAAAACGGAGCCAAAGTTTATACCACCGAACATGTGCTTGCTGCATTGGTGGGTTTAGGAATAGATAATTGTTTGATTCAGATGACCGGACCCGAAATGCCAATCATGGACGGAAGTTCTTGGAAATTTATTGAAGCTTTAGAAGCAGCCGGTATAGTTGAACAAGAAGCGGAGAGAACGTATTTTGAATTAACTGAAAACTTAACTTACGAAGATCCGGTTAAAAAAGTAGAAATGCTTGCGGTACCTCAAGATACGTATCGTTGCACCGTAATGGTAGATTATAATAGTGAGGTATTAGGCACACAACATGCAGGAATATATTCTATAGATCAGTTTAAAGAAGAAGTTTCAAAATGCAGAACCTTTGTTTTTTTACATGAACTGGAAGCATTGTTGCAACATAATTTGATTAAGGGAGGAGATTTGGATAATGCCATTGTATTAGTAGATCGCGAGTTGCCCAAAGAAAAATTAGATCATTTACGTAAAGTTTTTAATAAGGAACATGTTGAAGTTAAAGGAAAAGGCGTTTTAAATAATACGCAATTGCATTATTATAATGAACCGGCCCGTCATAAATTACTGGATATTATTGGCGATTTGGCTTTAGCCGGAAAACCATTAAAAATTCACGTACTCGCTGCACGTCCGGGGCATGCCGGCAATGTTTCTTTTGCTAAAAAAATAAAGCAAATGATACGCGAAGAGGCCATGCGGAAAAAGAAAAACATCATCACACCTTACGATTTAAATAAACCGGCCTTATACGACATAAATCAAATTCAAAAAATATTGCCGCATCGTCAGCCCTTTTTATTTGTAGATAAAATAATGGAAATTACGGAAGAGGGAATTGTTGGTGTGAAAAACATCAGCATGAATGAGGATTTTTTCAGAGGACATTTTCCGGAAGCTCCTGTTTTCCCTGGTGTGCTTCAAATTGAAGCTATGGCGCAAGTTGGCGGAATTTTTGCTTTAAGCAAAGTACCCGACCCCGAAAATTATTTGACTTATTTTATGAGTATAGATAAAGTTAAATTCAAACAACAAGTAATTCCGGGAGATACTATTGTTTTCAGATTATCATTAGTTACTCCCATTCGTCGTGGAATTGTGCATATGCGCGGTGAAGCTTTTGTGCGTGAAAAACAAGTAATGGAAGCTGAAATGATGGCGCTACTCTCTAAAGTAAAAGGCAAAGAAGTTAAAGAAACCGCTGAAGTAAATTAACATGATTTCAAATCTCGCTTCGGTAAGTCCGAAAGCAAAAATAGGTAAGAATGTAAGCATTGGTCCATTTGCCACCATTTTTGATGATGTGGAAATAGGAGATAACGTATATATACATCCCAATGCTTTAATTTATCCGGATACCATTATTGGCTCAGGTTGTCAGATTTTTCCGGGTGCCGTAATTGGTATAGTGAATCAGGATTTAAAATACAAAGGCGAAAAATCTAACACGGTGATTGGATCAAACACCGTTATACGCGAGTATGCCACTATACATAAAGGCACAGCTGATCGTATGACCACTAAGGTTGGAAACAATTGTTTGATTATGGCTTATGTGCATTTAGGACACGACTGTATTGTTGGAAATAACGTGATTATAGCCAATAATGGAAGTTTGGCAGGGCACATTACCATTGAGGATTTTGCGATTATAGAAGGGGTAGTTTCTGCTCAGCAATTTGTAAATATTGGTGCACACTCTTTTATTGCCGGAGCCTCGTTGGTTAGAAAAAGTGTGCCGCCTTATATCCGTGTTGCTCGCGAACCGCTTCAGTTTATTGGTGTAAACACCATCGGATTGGGCAGAAGAGGATTTGACAAGGAAGTGATTAAGCAAATTGAAGATATCTATAGAATTATTTTTGTACGCGGACATAACTTAACGAATGCGTTGGAAATTGTAGAATCAGAAATTCCGGATAGTATTTATCGAAAACAAATTCTGGATTTTATCAGAAACCAGAAAGACGGTATTGTGAGGGGAATTTAATCCCGTATTTTAAAAAGATGAAGGCCCTTACCATTTCAATAAACAATGCAGGTAAAAAGTTTGGCAGAGAGTGGGTTTTCAGAAATCTGAACCAGGAAATTTTGCCGGGGGATAGACTAGTTATACAAGGAGGAAACGGCTCAGGTAAATCAACTTTATTACAAATAATCAGTGGATTTATTTCCTTAAATGAAGGGGAAATTACTTTTAAAGGAAATGAATCCATTCAAATACAGGATATATACAAACAGATTTCTTTTGCATCTCCTTATTTACAATTGGTAGAAGATTTTACGTTAAGAGAAATGGCCGAGCATATTGTGGCATACAAACCGCTCATTTCTTCCATGCAGATTAACGATTTAATTAAATTGTCGGGCTTACAGGCTTCCGAACATAAATTCATCAAACAGTTTTCGAGCGGAATGAAGCAACGCTTAAAAATAGCTTTAGCTTTATTATGCGACAGCGGCTTATTGTTATTGGATGAACCCATTAGCAACTTGGATGCGCAGGCGATTGACTGGTACAAAAATATGATTCAGGAATTTGCAGGTGACAGAACGGTGATAGTATGTTCAAACAATATACAAAATGAATTTTTCTTTTGCACCAAACACTTGAATATAGAGGATTATAAATTAATTGGTAAATGATGTTTTACCCTTAGTGAATTAGTAGTTTTCCAAAAATCCCCCATTCTGAGTAATTAATACCTTTTATTTTGCATTATTTGGCAAATCGCTTAATTTTATTCTATATAATTTTAATCAAAATCTAATCTCATGCTTTTAAAAATTTCCAACTTAAGTAAATTGTATGCCGACGGCACTAAAGCGCTAACGGATGTAAATCTTGAAATTACTAACGGGATGTTTGGTTTACTAGGGCCTAACGGTGCAGGAAAGTCAACCCTCATGCGAACAATCGCTACTTTGCAGGAACCCAGTAGTGGAACTATTTTCCTGGATGAACTCGACATGATCAATAAAAAAGACGAGGTGAGAAAAGTGTTGGGGTATTTGCCTCAGGATTTTGGTTTTTATCCGAAAGTAAGCGCTGAAGATATGTTACACCACTTTGCCATACTCAAAGGAATTTCTGATAAGTCGGAAAGGAAAGAAATTTGCGATGCTTTACTCAATCAAACTAATTTGTATGAAGTACGTCATCGATACATCGGTGATTATAGTGGTGGTATGCGCCAACGTTTTGGTATTGCACAGGCGCTATTGGGAAATCCAAAAATTGTAATTGTAGATGAGCCTACCGCGGGCTTAGATCCACAGGAGCGAAACCGTTTTCATAATTTGTTGAGCGAAGTGGGAGAAAATATTATTGTGATTTTATCTACGCATATTGTAGAAGACGTTCGCAATTTATGCAGCAATATGGCTGTAATGAATTTAGGTCAGGTTATGTTTAAAGGCCGAACCAGCGAAGCCTTAGATTTATTAAAAGGAAAAATTTATTCTGCTACTATTGCCAAGGAAGAATTAGCCGATTTCCGTTTACATCATCAGGTTATCTCTACTAAAGTAGCAGATGGCAAAATAATTGTGCATCTCATGAATGAGAACAATTTATCCGGCCAATTTAAACAGGTTGATGCGGATTTGGAAGACGTTTATTTTTCTTTTATTAATCAAAATAAAAACTAATTCATGTTTAAAGAAATATTTTTATTCGAGCTAAAACTGTGGCTTAAACGTCCGGGAGTTTATATTTATTTTGTTATATTTTTTGCAATTTCTTTTTTATTGGGCGCAGCAGCCAGTGGCATGTTTAGCGAGGTGACAAACGATACCAATACGTATTTAAATTCGCCAATTATGATTGGTGGAATTTTAACCAGCTTCAGTTCAGATTATTTATTAGGGCTTATTACTATTTTGGTTTGTGTAGCTTTAATGGCCGGGTGTGTGCAAAAAGATTTTCAGTACAATTGTTTCCCGTTTTACTTTACGAAACCATTTTCCAAAACAAGTTATTTGTTTGGCCGTTTCACCGCCTCTTTTTTATTAACGGTATTAGTTAGTGTTGGTTTAATTATTGGTTTGTACTTGGCCTTTGCAATAGCGCCGAATGAGAATGGGCAAATTACCGAAAATCATTTTTCAAATTACCTGCAGGCGTTTTTAATTTTTACTTTGCCCAATGTATTTATGATTGGTTCGGTTTTTTTCAGTCTGGTTACCTGGACCAGAAACATGACCAGTGGCTATGTAGGAAGCTTGTTATTTTTAGTGATTGCCGGCATTGCTCGTACTATCACCAGCGATTTGGATAATAAAACCATGGCTACTTTAATTGATCCGTTCGGACAACAAGCATTACAGTTTGCTACTGAATATTGGACTCCGGCCGAGAGCAATGTTAATCCAATTCCATTTAGCGGATATATTTTAGTGAACCGAGTTTTTTGGTTTTTAATTTCTCTGCTTTTATTAGGGCTTACCTTTTGGAGATTTAATTTCAATCAGTTTTTAAATCCGGTTTCTATTTTCAGTCGTAAAAAAGCAGAAAGAAAATCGCAACCATCCAAATTAATTCAAACCATGGGTCAACTTCCCAAAGTAACTCAGGTGTTTGATCGTAAATTAGTGTTTTCTCAAATACTTTTTTTAAGCAAATTTGAATTCAGAAAAATTTCTCGCTCCATATTTTTCTACATAATCATTTCTCTATGTATTCTGTTAACCGTATTGGTAAATAGTTATTCGGGTGTAATGTATGGAACAGTTACTTGGCCGGTAACCTATAAGCAAATTGATACAGCTGCAGGTTTATTTACTTTTTTCCTTCTAATACTTGTAATTTTTTATTCCGGTGTGGTGGTTTGGAGAGAAAGAGATTGTAAGATTGACGAATTGGTAGGGGCAAGTCCGGTTAAGAATATTGTTTTATTTACCTCCAAGTTTATTTCAATTGTATTGCTTTGTTTAAGCGTTTTTGCAGTTTGTATGCTTACTTGTATTGGGATACAAACCTATGAGGGTTATTATAATTATGAAATAGGGCTTTACGTCAGAGAATTATTCGGAATGAAAACATTCTCTTTAATTGGTTTAGTGGCTCTTGCTTTAAACTTACAAGTATTTTTTAAAAACAGGTATATTGGTTTTTTTGCTACGGTGTTGGTTCTTTTTGGAATACCGGCCATTTTAAATGCCTTTGATTATAGTAATGATTTATTGCGATTCAATTCAGGAGGCGGAACAATGACTTATTCGGATATGAATAAAATGGGACATACGGTTGGAACATTTTTTGTGAATAAATTTTATTGGTTAGGCATTATGCTAATTTTCGCAACATTTGCGGTTGCGATCTATCAAAGAGGAAAAGAAACTTCATTTAAAACCAGATTTAAAGTAGGAATGAAAGGATTCAATAAAGCGTACAAACTAGCATTATTGTTAGGTGGTTTTTTCTTTGTGGGCTGTGGTAGTGTGATATATTATAATATACGCGTGCTCAATCCGTATGTTACTTCTAAAATGCAGGAGCAAAAAACGGTTGATTTTGAATTAGCTTACAAAAAATATAAAAATGAATTACAACCCCGTGTCGTCGAATCTAATTTGGAAGTAGATATTTATCCCGATGAGTTAGGTGCAACAGTAAAAGGCTATTATTTTTTGAAGAATAAAAATAAGGCAGCCGTAAAAAGAATTTTTGTAAATATTTCTGAGCGGATAAAAATCGAAACGTTTAAGTTTTCAATACCCAGCAAAAAATTTATTGATGACCAAAAGAACGGGTTTTATGGTTATGAATTAAATTCTCCTTTAAACCCGGGTGATTCTATTAAATTCGATTTTGATTTAAGTTTTTTTCCGAAAAACTTTATCATGAAAAAACAACAAACCCAAATTGTAGAAAACGGCACGTTCTTTAATAGCGGTATATTACCTAGCATAGGATATAGTGAAGATTCGGAACTTGGTGATAATGCAACTCGTAAAAAATACAATCTGTCACCTAAACCCCGAATGGCTTCGGTTTATGATTCAAGTAAATATGGCAACACTTATATTTCTTCTGACGCAGATTGGATTAGATTTGAATGTAAATTATCTACTAAAGATGGCCAAATTGCTATTGCACCGGGATATTTGCAAAAGGAATGGAAAGACAAAGATCCAAAAACCGGAAAAACAAGAAGCCATTTCCATTATAAAATGGACGCGCCTATTTTAAATTTTTATGCCTTTCTATCTGCCGAATATGAAGTCAAAAAAGATAAATGGGTAAATCCAATTGAAGCAGGAAAAGATGTAAATATTGAAATTTACCACCATAAAGGTCATGAATATAATATTGACGTGATGATTGATGCCATAAAGGCTTCATTATCCTATTATTCAAAAAACTTCAGTCCTTATCAACACAAACAAGTTCGCATACTTGAGTTTCCGCGTTATTCATCCTTTGCGCAATCCTTTCCAAACACTATTCCATATTCTGAAAGTATTGGGTTTATTGCCCGATTGGATGAAAGTGATCCGGATGCTATTGATTATACTTATTACGTAACAGCGCACGAAGTTGCTCATCAATGGTGGGCACATCAGGTGATTGGCGCTAACGTACAGGGATGTACCGTAATGTCAGAAACAATGAGTCAATATAGCGCTTTAATGGTGATGGAAAAGAAATACGGAAAAGGTGCTATGCGCAAATTTTTAAAGTATGAAATGAATTCCTATTTAGGTGCACGTAGCGGAGAAAGTAAAAAAGAACAACCACTCATTTTATGTGAGAATCAACAATACATTCATTATAATAAAGGCAGTGTGGTAATGTACGCTTTGAAGGATTATATTGGGGAAGATTCACTGAATAATGCGCTCAAAAAGTATATTCAAAAAGTAGGCTTTCAGGAACCGCCTTTTACAACATCTATGGAGTTTTATGATTTTATTAAAAATGCCACGCCTGATACTTTACTGGAAACGGTAAAGGATTTGTTTGAGCGTATAGTGGTGTTTGATAATAAAGTGAAAGATTGGTCATACCAAAAAATGAATGATGGTAAATTTAAAATTACAGCAACTATTGAGTGTTATAAATCACAAAGTGATAGTGTAGGTAAAGCAAAAGAAGTAGATTTAAATGATTGGATTGATGTGGGCGTATTTGGTAAGAATGATAACTCATCCAAAATTTTAGGCGAAAGTTTTTATTTAAAAAAGCACAAGTTCAATAAAAAATCAAATACCTTAGAAGTAATAGTTGATCAGGAACCTTTTATGTTTGGAGTTGACCCGTATAACAAACTAATAGATAAAAACCCGGGAGATAATAGTAGAGATAAAAACGGAAAAGAAATTGGAGGGGGAAGTGGTTTAGGCGGCGGCGTGAGTATCCAAGCCGGATAAATATAGATTTAGAAAGATATACGGTCAAAAAAAAATCCCTGAACAATAACGCTCAGGGATTTTTTTTAATTTTGTTTTAAATAAATTATTTATTCAGAATAATTTTTTCAGTTAGTATTGCCGATTCATGGGTATAAGCTCGGATGAAATAAGTTCCCGCCGGTAAATTATTTAAGTTTAGTGTTAACTTTTCGGCTTCTGTTAATTCCTGTTTAGCAACAACTGAGCCTAATATATTAATCACTTCTATTTTTGAATAATTCGCTTTTGCATCAATGTGAATTACACCTTCATTACTCGGGTTAGGATAAACTGTAAAACCTGAATTTAATTTTGTAGTTAATTTATTTAATCCAACCTGCATATTTGCACTACCGTTAAAAATTACAGTATCAAGTCTGAAAGTTCCGGCATTTCCTTCTGCATTCCAAGGATAAAAACGGAAGCTAACCGCATTAGTAACGTTGGAATAAGATGTACTTCCCAATAAAATGGTTGAACCCACTTCTTGAGCGCCGCCAGTTACTGTATAAGAATCTAAATTCCAGAAAAAATTATCTCCGGCTTGAACCGAAATATTGGAATTAGTTGGGGCAATGGTTGCTGTTAAATTAGTGGAATACGTATCTAAACTTCCTCTCACCGCCCAATGTCTTGGCCCTGTACTTGACCTCGACATATTAAATTTAATATCAGAGAAACTGATTGTGGAATTGGCTGCCGGAGTTAATGTAACTTCAAAATATTTACCGGGATTAATAGATCCGGTAAATGTAATGTTATCCCCATTTGTAGCGCCTAAGTCCCAGGTATTAAAGGCAAATACTCCGCTAGCAGAAACTGTAGAAGGAGTGCCTACTGCTGAAAATGCGCCAAAAGTTAAACCATTTGCTGTAGGTGTTGGAGTAGGATCCAAGGTTCCGGTATTTGCTGTTCCCGACATTACACTACTGAAATGATACATGCCACTGAAGCTTTGTGCTGATACCATTAATCCGCAAAAGACCATGGTCGAAAAAAGTAATTTTTTAATCATGCTTATAAAGTTTTAATTTTATACAAAAATAAACAATTGAAATTAAAGATAGGGCCATATAATATGAAGCGGGTTATTTTATTATGTCTTATTTCAACAGGCTTATTTACTGACTTTAAGGCTCAAAATGAGGCTGATGGCCTTGTTAAATGGATGAATTTTAAGGAAGCGCAAGCCAACAATAAATTAACACAAAAACCTTTTTTAATTGATATTTACACCGATTGGTGCGGTTGGTGTAAGCATATGATGAAAACTACTTATTCCAATCCTAATCTGGCAAATTACATCAACGCTAATTTTTACCCCGTAAAATTTAATGCAGAAGGAAAAGACACTATTGAATATAATGGTAAAATATACAAACCGCTTTCTAATGAACCCAAAGTGCCGCATGAATTGGCACTGAAATTTTTGGGAAATAGTTTGAGTTATCCTTCAACGGTTTTTGTTACAAATAATTTTGAATTTACCTTACTTACACAAGGATTTTTGGAAGATAAAAAAATAGAACCCATCTTAATTTTTATGGTGGAAAATGCATGGAGAAGCAGCATTTTTGATGAATTTAATAAAAACTTTTCGCGTACATTTTACGATACTACTTATTTTAAAGTGCCGGTAAATTGGAAGGCCGTGAACGATTTGGAGAAATTAAATACTAAAAAGCCAAAAAAGACATTGGTATTTATTGGAACAGGATTTTGCAATACCTGTAAAGTCATGCAAAAAACAACTTTTAGTGATTCATTAATCGGCCCCTATATTAATAAATACTTTAACCTGGTTAATTTGAATGCTGAAATAAATGACACTATCGTTTTTAAGAAAGAAAAATTCTACAAAAATCCGATTAATGGCTATCCTTTACATACTTTATCGTTAAAGTTAACGAATAACCGTTTTTCTTTGCCCGCATTGTGTATTTTAGACGAACAATTAAATACCCTGGAAGTACTTAATTTTTATCAGTCACCTCAGCAAATAAAACCCATACTTGAATATTTTGCAAGTGACAAATATAAAACAAAGCCCTGGGCAGATTTTATTAAGGAGTATTCTACAAATTCTGCTCAATTAAAAAGTAAAAAATGAAATCATCAACCATACATCATTTAAACACCGGCTTAATTTTATTGTCGTGTATGGTGGCTTTTTTTATTCCGTTTGAATTATTTTTATTTTCGTACGCTGTTTTGGGTCCATTACATTATTTAACTGAAATAGGCTGGTTGCACAAGAAAAATTATTTTACCAAAGGTAAATACGATTTTGTTTTACTGAGTATTGCATGTTCTATACTGGTATTTTGGAATTTTTTCCCCCCAAAAAATTCCGGTCTTATGGCTGATATTATTTTATTTAGCGCTTTATGCAGTATAGTTTTTGTGTTTATGAAAGACTGGCTGTACAGAGGCGCTGTTATTTTACTGGCCTTGCTGGTGGTAGGTTTTGTGAATGATACCACCCATTATTTCACCTGGGCTGCAATATTTTTGCCAACTATTATTCATGTGTTTATTTTTACCTGGGCATTTATGTTATTTGGAGTATTGAAAGAAAAATCATGGCCCGGTTTAGTTTCTATCTTTACTTTGATTATTTGCGCCATTTTATTGATTACTATCCAACCGCAAAATTTATTTTATAATGTGAGTGAATATATTCAAAAGAGTTATTCAAACTTTACATTATTAAATTTCAGCTTAGTTAATTTGTTTGGATTAGATTCTTTTACCGAAGTTTCACAGGTGTTTACCTCCAACGCAGGTTTTGTCATCATGCGATTTATTGCTTTTGCTTATACGTATCACTATTTAAATTGGTTTTCTAAAACTTCGGTAATTAAATGGCACGAAGTTTCACGGAAGAGCTTAACTATCACTTTAATCATTTGGATTTCTTCGGTTGGATTATATGCCTACAACTATTCTCTAGGCATGAATGTTTTATTTTTCTTAAGCTTTTTACATGTTTTTCTTGAATTCCCGTTGAATGTTGTTTCCTTTTCAGGTATTGGAAAAGCGCTTGGCTCATTTAGCGCCAAAAAATCATAGTTAAGCGAAATACTAACAGCGCACATTCGGTATTTTTTTCATTTTCTACAATTCTGATTTGATTTTTTCGTTAAAATTGACTAGATTTAAGGTTATCGATTATGCGATTATTGGCTTTCATATTTTTAGCTTTTGCTTTTTGGTCGGGAACTACTTTGTTGACCAAAGGTAAGGACGTGCCGGTTAAATCTAAGGATAAGCCCGACTCTCTGCTCATTTGTAACGATGCGGGATTGTGTACTAGTGTAGTTGGTATTGTAAACCCTAAAACCAACAATAATGAAGATTATATATTGGATGCTGATTTGTATAAGTACAGAGTTGACACCCTTCAGCAGGTTCGTTTTTGGAGGAAAATCATGAATTTATCGGCAGATAGTTCCATTTTATGCGTGGCTTCAAATCGGTTTGTAATTGAAATAATAAACAATAAAGATTGGGATAAAAAAAGTGACGAAGAAAAGAGAATTTATCGAGATAATATAAGAATGAACTTACAATTGGATTCTACCGAGCGTATTTTGCAAACAACCGGCAAAAGCTTTTTTTATAATTTTGATAGAACCTATCAGAATTTCCATAAAGGAATTAATTGTTTTATTGAAAATGAAGTGGATCCTTGGTATGCACAGGCCATATTACTTATTGAAAGTCCGAATAAACTGCAAAAATCAAATGCGGGAGCGTATGGTCCATTTCAATTAATGAAAGAAGTGGCCCGCCTGTTTGGATTAAAAGTGAATAAGCAGATAGATGAGCGCGCAGATTTTAAAAGAAGTGCGTTTGCTGCAAGTAGTTTAATAAAACGAGTTTGTATTCCACATGCGCGAAGAATGCTGGATTCATTAGGGATAAGCAATTACCAAGAAAATGAATTGTGGTTTAGGTTGTTGGTGATGCATTGTTATCATGCCGGTTCAGGTAATGTAGATCAGGCCTTGCAAACATTTAAACCCAATAACGGAGATATGAATGTGGTTTATAATTTATGGCACGCGCAAACACGAAGATTTAAAAGCGCATCTCAAAATTATTCTCAGCTTATTTTAGCGGCCATGCTCGAGATGAATGATAAAATAAATGCAGTTGATAAAATTGCAGGCATCAATTACCCGGAAAATTATATTTCCTCATCCAATTAATCAGTGACATTATCTTCCTTTACTTCTAAAATTTCCAAGGCCTATTCTTATGTAGAATATCGAAACTTGCTGAGTTCGTTAATGGAACAAAATAAAACTACAGGCCTCGATCAAAGTGAGGCCATGATCGAATATGCTAAATTAAATATTCAACGAATGAATCGCATTGATCAAAAAATTGAATTGGATTCGGCCTTCAAAGATGCTTTAGTACAATTAAATACACCTCTTCAATGGTATGTTATTACGGAAGGGTGGTGTGGCGATGCAGCACAAAATGTGCCCGTATTTGCTTTAGCAGAAAAAATAAGTGATAAAATTAATTTGAAATTGATATTGCGGGATGAAAATTCCGAAATTATGAATCAATATTTAACCAATGGTTCTAAGTCCATTCCTAAACTGATTTGTTTTGATTCCGTTTCCGGAACAGAACTTTTTGTTTGGGGTCCAAGGCCAGAAACCTGCCAGAATATTATGATTCAACTAAAAAAAGAAGGAAAGGAAAAAAACGATATCGCAAAAGCCATACATGCCTGGTATGCTACGGATAAAACACTTTCTCTTCAGCGGGAGCTTATTTTACTGTTAAAAAACATCAACTAAAAAGCCCCAATTTATATTGAGGCTTTTGAAAAAATGAATTTATTTTTTTACCGGTTGTTTAGGTGGAGTAAAATAATACTTCGCTTTTTGATTTTCCGGATCTAACTCTTTTACTTTCGTCCACATTTCATCGGCTTTGGCTTTATCTTTTTTATTTAAATAATAGGCACCTAAATACTCATAAGCTTCAACGGCATCTTTTTTATTCGCATTTAGTTCTTCGGGTTTAATTAAACTAAGTACCTTTTCATAAATTAATTTGGTATCCTCTCGTTCAACTTTTGAATCAATTAATGAATTGGCACGACCTCTCCATACATAAGCCGGTATCCAAGATGGATTTTTTCTAACCAAATTAGCGAAAGCCGAATCTGCTTTAATCAAGGCCGGAATAGCTTCAGCTTCTTTTGCTGCTTTTACTTTAGCATCTTTTGTGTTTGCTGCCTCATTTAATTTCGTCACAGCCGGAAAATAATATGATTTTCCTAAATTATACCAATCGTTATTATTCATAGAGGAAGCTCCTCTGCCAATTTTCTTTTCGTAATAATTAACCGCCCCCTCATAATTTTTATTTTTGTAATTTGAATAAGCAATTTCACTATAAATTTCTCCTGCCATAGAAGTATCCAATTGAATAGCTTTTTCCAGCTCAATCATACCTAAACTATCTTTTCCTGTTTTCATCAATAACATACCCTTATATTTAAAATCACTTCCCAGGTACTTAAATTTAGGGCCTGCACTGTTAAAGAAATCATTTAAAGCATCTAATCCTTTAGAATAAGCATCTTTATCTTTTGCGTCGCCAATTTCATAATAACTCATTCCGGCTATTCTATCCAAATAAACATTTTTGAAATTTGATTTTTTTAAATTTTCATATTCAGTTATTGCATCACTATATTGTTTGTTTTTAAACAAAGCGCTCATAAAACGATAACGTGCATAATCACTATTGTTTAATTCAAGATATTTTTTCCAGTGCTCAATGGATTTACTGTTTTGTCCGGCTAAATAATATAATTCGGCAATTTCACGATAGGCCGGTGCAAAAGTTGGATCTAATGTTAAGGCTGCCTTGTATTTTTCAAGTGCTAACTGGTAGTTACGACCGCGCTGATATAATTTACCTTCACGTAAAATACCTTTTGCGCTTTTAGGATTTAAAGTAGTGGCTTGTTGGTAGCTTTTTATAGGCCCGCTGCCGTCTGTTGGGTTTTTTTCTAATTGTGCGTCACCCATTAAAATATAATTTTCTGCGGTTTTAGAATCCAATTTTATGGCGTTGTTTAGTTGAGCTATAGCTTCATCCGGATTTTTATTGTCTGTTAAAATCCAGGCCTCAGCTGTTCTGCGCATAACTTCTGCATTTTTATTTTGAGCTACGCTGGCTGCTTTAAAAAACTGTGCTTTGGCATCATTTGTTTTACCATTGTATAATAATACTTTTCCTAATCCAACATAATTTAACGCGTTGGTTGCATTTATTTCTGAACCCTTAGCGTAATAGAAGTTAGCACTATCTATTAAAGATGCGTCTCTATCCTGTATTCCATTAGCGAAAAAATTCTCTCCCAAATTGAAGTAATATTCACCTTTTGATGGGTCCTTACTAATCAAGGAACGTAAATCTTTATCAGCTGCCTCAAAACGTTCATTATCTGTTTTCACCATGGCTTCCTGTAAAGTTTGAGATTGCATACTTATGCCGGTTAATGCAATTCCCACTGTATATATGTATTTTCTCATAATCGTGTTTAAGCTCTAAATTTAACTATTTATTATTTTGCAAGCCTCATGCCAAGGGTGAAAAAGTCACTGTATTTTATGATATTTTAAGATAATATTATGGAGATTGAACAGGTTCAAAATTTACATGAATATTTCTTTCTTGTTGTACGCTTGGTAATAATCCTTGTTTTAAAAATGTCATTTGTCCTTTTGGTCCGGCAATAAAACTTTCCAAACCTTTTGCCAAAGTAAATTCACCGGTTCGGCGATAAACATAAACTCCACGCATTAGTGGATATGTTTTAAGTTTGAAGGAACTTTGACTCGGGTAAATTGCTTTAGAAGTATCTTTTTGAACGGCCAAAAACTTTAATAAATCTTTATTATTTTTATATAAGGGGTCATCTACATCACTCAACCAGGCATAATCAATACATGCAATGGCGTTTTTATGCTCAATCACATATTCTATGGCTTCCTTACTTGAATTTAGTACTGCACAATGCGCTGCAAATTTTTTCCCTTGAAGAACGGAATCGCTTAGATAATGTATTACTGACGAGTTTTTTTTATCCAGGATAATTTGAACAGTGATTTGATTACCCAAACTATCCGTTAATAAATCAGATTGACCTAGTAATTTTTGTAAGGCTGTATAACTTATGGACGAAAGAGGTAAAGACGCATTCGCGATAAAAGTAATGCCTGAATAGGCCACAATGGAAAACTTGGGTACTAATTGTTTGGAGGCAAATTGTTTCATCTCCTTTTCACTCAAGGGTCTTGATATGATAATGGCTCTGCAACTATCTTTGTACATGGCTTCAATCGCTTCGTTTTCGGTTGTTTCTTTTACTTCAACATGTGCGTTGTGATATTGCGACTCAAAAGTATAAACCTGATTGAGCACATGAAGCGCTAATCCTTCGTCGTATTGGATTTTTAATTTTCCGGAAGTAGGTGTGTTATCATCGTAATCATTTTTGAAATAGGGGTCAACACAGGAAACCAAAATCAATATTAGAAGTATTGAATTGAAGAAGATATTTAAATTGATCGTATGTTTCAAAAAGAATTTCAAGCCGATGTAGATTTACTTTTTTTACTCAAGATAAGGTAAATTCTGAAACTTCTGTACACGGCGTATGCTAATAAAATAAAAACAAAAATAGTTCTTTTATTTCCGTACAGTCGTTCAGAAAGGAAGTCGGTAAATACAATGGCAATAGCACCTGATATAACTAACAAAACCATAATTGCACCAAACCATAGAGAAATATACTGACTTAAATTTTTCATGATTAACAGACAAAAAAAGCCATAATCAATTTTCGATTATGGCTTTTAAAATATTACAAAATTAATTATTGAATTTTGAAACTGATTGGTAAATTAAAATAACACTTTACTGCTCTTCCGGTCATTTTTGCAGGCTTCCATTTTGGCATTGATTTAACAACACGTATAGCTTCCTTATCACAATCACGGCAGCCTGGAACTCCCTTTAAAATTTCCACATTACTGATATCGCCATTTTCACTCACCACAAATTTTAAAAAGCATTTTCCGCTAATTCCGGCTTCACGTGCCATAGCAGGGTACTGAATATTTCCCTGAATATATTTCATCATGGCGGTAACGCCACCCGGAAACTCGGCAGATTCTTCCACAATAGTAAAAATTTCTGGAGCTGCGGCTTCTGTTGGTCCTTTTTCTTCGGTTGGTGGAGCAACAATGTCTTTATCACCTTCCTGATCTTTAACACCAACATTTACATCCTTTACTTCTTCCTGTAGTTTTTGAGGTTCTTCTTCAACAGCATCATCCTTAATCACCGGAGGAACGAATTTTACCATTTCAACCATTGGTGGTGGTGGTGGTGGCGGTGGTGGTGGTGGTGTTTCTTCAACCGGAGGTGGAGGAGTAAGATCAATAACGATATTACTCATGTCTTGTACAATCTCCTCTTCTTCCGGTCTGTTATCAATTATTTTTTTAGCCCCCATTAAAATAATTGAAAAGGCTAAAACTCCACCAATTACATAAGTAACGGTTTTGTTATAATTTCTTCTTAGTTGATATGCGCCGTAAGCAATATTCCGACCTTCGAATACAATGTCGTTACGGTTATCAAAGGTTGCATCATTCCAAGTATTCATAATTAACCTCCTGTTTTTTCAGTCATTAAATCCATTTCCGATTTTAAGATGTCAACTACAACATATTTACCAATGAGATTAATGTTTATTTCATCAATCACATCAATTACATTTTTATAGGTTGCTTTATCATCTGTTTTTATCAGTATGGTTGGCGCCTGTTTGTTGGCTTTTATTTCACGAACCATTCGTTTATAAGTGGTGTCGGCCATTTGTTTAGCTTTGAATTTTTCATCCAGTTTAGCAATTTCATCCGTGGCCCATTTATTTTTATCAGCCAGGTATTTATGCAAACTGCCTTGAGAAAAATCCAATTCGCTTAATGTGGTTTTTGCACCCGTTTCGTTATCTACCGCTCTGAATTCACCCTCATAATAAAAAATCTTATCGTCTTTAGTTAAAAGTACGGTAATACCATTTTTAATTGCCGGTGGAGGCGGATCATTTGGGTTTGGTGGCACCGGAAAAGTAAGCTCCATTGATTTAGGCTTACTAAAGGTGGAGGTGAGTACGAAAAAGGTAAGTAATAAAAACGCAAGATCCACCATAGGCGTCATATCAATCCGCGTGGATTGTTTCTTGGCCCTTCGTTTACCGCCTTTTTTACCGCCGCCGCCGCCGTCTTCTGCTATTTCTGCCATTGTTTAATTTTTTAATTATTTATTTTACTCATTTGGATTTGCTTCCAAACTGGTAATTAAATTGAATTGATAAATTTTTAAATCGGTAAAAGCTTTTACCACATCCTTAACTAAAATGTATTTTGTTTTACTATCACATTTAATTGCGTATCGTGGTTTTTCAGCTTTAAATTCCTGATTACTTTCTTCCGCTTTGTTTTTCGCTTCATTATAAATTTTAACCGCCTCGGCTCCTCCTGCACTTATCCAATCCTTTAATTGTGGATTATTTAATGTGTCATTAGGAACACCTTTTTGGGGTTGAAATTTCATACGCTCATCTTCGCTGGCATCTATATATCTTGGTAAATCTTTGATATCTACTCCAAAACTTGGTAAACCACTGAATTTTTTAATTTGTTCAGGAGTAAAGGAGATTTTATATTTATCAGCCATTTTCTGCAATGCATTCATTTTTGCTGCTGCATTACTGATTCCAAAAAAGGCACGTCCTTCCGGATCAATAGATACCATGATGTGATTATCGGGTAGTGTTACCGTTCCAATTGATGAAGGAGGGTCAACCACTACCGGTTCTGCCATGCGAAAACTCGCAGTGAGCATAAAAAACGTAACAAGCAAGAAGGCAAGGTCCACCATTGGCGTCATATCCAAACTTGGTGCTCCTCCTGAACTTCCTTTCTTTGACATAGTTTACTGTTTTTAATTTAGATGATTGGTTTATTTAAATTCCATAAAATAATTTCAAAAAATTATTTTCCGCTGGTTTGAAACTCCTGAATGATTGAAAATCCGGCTTCATCCATAGCATGGGTAATCTGATCTACTCTGTTACTGAACAAGTTATAGAAAATAATAGCACAGGCCGAAGTTAAGATACCAACCAATGTATTTACAAGGGCCTCAGAAATACCCGTTGCTAATGCAGAAGTATCAGGTGCACCTGCATTTGCTAAGGCCGCAAACGCACGAATCATACCCACAACCGTTCCGATTAGACCGGCAAGAGTTCCGATAGAGGCCATCGTTGAAATAACCACCATGTTTTTAGTTAACATCGGTAATTCTAATGCAGTAGCTTCTTCTAAAGCTTTAGAAATAGCATTTACCTTAGATTCTTTATCCATATTTGAATCATTCTCAACAAATTTGTATTTGGCTATACCTTCATGAATCACATTAGCTAAAGATCCTTTTTGCTTATCGCAAGCAGCCATTGCACCATCCAAATCATGATTTTTAACTAACTCTTTAATTGAACCAATAAACTTATCGGTTTTACCTGAGCCGGATGCTCTTTGTATGGTAATAAAACGCTCAATGGCAAATGTTAATACAGTTAACAAAAAGCCAATTAAAATAGGCACAATAAATCCACCTTTATACATTGTTCCTAAAATGTTATGCGGATGTCCTTTGTCCGGATCTCCACCTTCAAAGTTAGAAGGCGCACCCAAAATCATTTTAAAAATAAAAACGCCAATACAAATGCATATTGCAATTGCCAGTGCCGATACCACCAATGGGAATCCTCCCGATGTTTTCTTGTTACTCATAATTGTGTTATTTGTTTATTTGTTAATTTTAATTTACGAATGCCAAACATAATAAAATACTTTTGAAGAAAAAACCCCTTTGTGTTACTATTTTATTAGGTTTTATAACGTATTCATGCGGCAAATATTTTAAAAACCCCCGGATATTTAATCAATCAATTTATAACTGGTATCTTTTTTCGGATATTTGGTAAATTAAAGACCAAATGAATCACGAAGAAATCCGCTTATATTGCCTAAGCTTACCTGAATCTGAAGAATCTTTTCCTTTTGATGCTGAAACACTGGTTTTTAAGCATAAAGGCAAAATTTTTGCTATTCTTTCTTTAGACGAAAATCCTCCGCGAATCAATTTGAAATGTAATCCGGCGTATGCGTTGGAATTACGTGAAAAATTCAATAATGTAGTACCGGGTTACCATATGAACAAAAAACACTGGAACACGGTAATTTGCTCCGGAGGGATTAATTTCCCGCTTCTCAAAAAATGGATAAACGACTCCTTTGCCTTAATTCAGGCGAAAACTCCAAAAAATAAATAGTAAAACGGCTAAGCAATTTTTGTATGGCGATAATTATCAAAGTAAGCCATACAAATAGTAAATTTGGAGGATGATAATAAATGATTTGTTGGAAAGAGCCTTGACGTTTGATTTTTTAAGCGCAGAAGAAGGGGTGTTCCTTTATGAACATGCTTCAACAAGTGAACTGATGTTTGTTGCGAATGAATTGCGCAAAATTCAAAAAAATAATTCCAATAAGGTTACCTGGCAAATAGATAGAAATTTAAATACAACAAATGTTTGTATTGCAAATTGTAAGTTTTGTAATTTTTACCGAATTCCCGGTCACGCGGAGGCTTATATAACAAACATTGATACGTATAAAATTAAAATAGAAGAAACAATACGTTTTGGAGGCGATCAGTTACTCTTGCAGGGAGGGCACCACCCGGATTTAGGACTTGATTTTTACGTAAATCTTTTTAAACAAATCAAATCTTTATTTCCCAATATTAAATTACATGCGTTAGGACCACCTGAGATAGCTCACATTACTAAATTAGAAAAAAGTACACATACTGAAGTTTTAATGGCACTTAAAAATGCCGGCTTGGATAGCTTGCCCGGCGCCGGCGCGGAAATATTAAATGACCGCGTAAGAAGATTAATTAGCAAAGGGAAATGCACAGGAAGAGAATGGCTGGAAGTGATGAAGGCTGCACATGTTTTGGATATAACCACTAGTGCTACTATGATGTTTGGTCATGTAGAAACAATTTATGAAAGGTTTGAACATTTAGTTTGGATTAGAGAAGCGCAAGCCCTTAAGCCCAAAGAGTCTAAGGGATTTCTGGCATTTATTCCCTGGCCTTTTCAGGATGACGGAACTTTATTAAAGCGAATAAAAGGGATTCAAAATAATGTGACGGCTGATGAATACATTCGAATGTTGGCACTTAGTCGCATTATGTTGCCTAACGTGATTAATATACAAGCGAGTTGGTTAACTGTTGGTAAAGAAACAGCACAAGCTTGCCTGCACGCAGGAGCTAATGATTTTGGAAGTATTATGATTGAGGAAAATGTGGTTAGCGCAGCGGGCGCTCCTCATCGTTTCACCTATAAAACCATTCAAAACGCAATTCGCGAAGCCGGGTTTGAGCCGCAATTGCGCGATCAACAATATGAAGAAAGAACTTTGCCTGTCGAAATCGAAGAACAGGTTATTAATTATTAAGATTTGACGGCGACAACTAAATACCTTCTTTTCGCCACTTTATTTCTGGCTTTTGTTGTTAAATGCAATTCACAAATATTAATGGTTGATACCCAAACCCAAAAATTTAAAAAAGAATTGCATCTGATTCAATCGGAAAAAATCACCAAGCATAAAAAAGGTTTGGCCAATGCCATGCTGAATTTTTATCAATCCAAAATTTCACCTCTAATTGCAGCCGATTGCGTTTATGCACTTTCCTGTTCCCGATTTTCGCGCGAATCCATTCATAAACATGGTCTTATCATTGGAGTATTACAAACAGCCGACCGTTTGTCTCGTTGCTCTTTTCCTTGCGCCAAAGAAATCCCCGATTTCAAATTTGATGAGAACGGATTAGCAGAAGATAACCCATAAAATTGTAACCGACATGTAATCGGGAATTAATGCCATCTAAAAAAACACAATTAAAATTATATAAGATCCAAACTGTTTATTTGGTCACATCATTTATTCTGTTTTTTGTAATGATTGGTAAGGCACAAATTTTTGATACTATATCATTGCAACAAAAGAAAAATTTTCTGTCAGAATTAATGGAACAGAAACAATTGGATGATGTTATTTATTTGGCGAGAAAATTAAACAACCAAATCCAAAATGAAAGTTTATTTCTCTTACAGATTCAGTCTCAATTGTTGTTGCGAAAAGAAAAGGAAGCTTTAGTTGATTTACAAAATTTTAATATTATCGATAGTTCAGGTTTAGGGTGCACAAAAGTGATGTTAAAAAATCATGCTTATCTGATGCTCGGATTATATGATTCAATAAATGAACCTAGTTGCATAAAACATTTGCAGCACAAAGAACAATGGAAAATTCAATTAATGGCCGCCATGTTATTTCAAAAAAAGTGGGATGACTTCGACTTGTTATTTAATAATAGTAAATGCAGCGATCCCATTTGTTCGGTATCCGAATTCGCCTTATATATTCAAAAACAAAAATTGGCGCAACTTAAAACCAAAAAAAGATTTTTAGCCGGTTTGCTTTCGGCAATCATTCCGGGCACCGGAAAAATTTATGCCGGTAAACCTCGCGAAGCTTTTTATAGTTTTTTACCGGTTGTTGCAAATTTTGCACAAGCAGCCGAAGGATATTATTATAAGAAATTAGACAGCCCACATCTTTACTTTTTCGGAACTGTTGGTACGGTGTTTTATGCCTCCAATATATATGGAAGCGCAAAAGCAGCAAAAAGAAAAAACGAAGAAATTAAAATCAGAAACAACAACAATATTGAATTTGAAATTTATAAACTCATTAAATATTATTAAAATTCTGCTTATTTGCTTTGTCGCAAATATTAAAGCACAGGATGTGAAGATGCGCAGACTGGAACTTCAATATTTAGCTAATCAAAGTCTGAATAACTCGGAGAAGGATAGTTTGCAGTTATTGATAGCAGATGCATATATTAATGAAGGCAATTATCAAAGTGCATTTGCTTTAAACGATCGAATAGTAGAAAATCCGAATAATAGAGATGTGAAATTATTTATTGCCGGTAAAGCCGAATTTTTAAATGAAAATCATGAAGGCAGTTTGTCGTTTTTCAATGCGCTCAACGAAGAAAAATTATTTAATAATTTTAAGAAAGAATTCAGATTACTAAAAATATTAAATCACAATCGACTACTTAATCAAAACGAAGTTTATTTACAATTAGTTAATGAATCTTTTACTTCGGGTATGGATACGGTTGGTTTAGCACAACGCGTTTTTTCCGTTAATAAACCTAAACTGATTAATGTCAGGAAAGTTTTAAGAAGGTCAAGCTTTTTGCCGGGATCAGGATTATATTACGCCGGCGAAAAAGGAAAAGCCTTCGGAAGTTTTTTTCTGAATGCAATATGCTTGGGCTATGCGGGTTATAGTATTTACACGCAGCATTATATCACATCTGCGTTTACCGGATTGGGTCAGTTTTTTAGATTTTACAATGGCGGCAAAAGAGCGGGTTTAAAAATATCAACAAAGAAAAACAGAGAAGCCTATTTACAATATATTATAGCCAGCGAAGAAAATATTCAGAAAATATATTTTGATATCAGTAAATAAACCTATAGCTTTGGCGCAAAATTAACTTGTTATGATTAAAAAAATCGCTTTATTTTCAGTTACCGTTTTATTATTAGCCTCATGCGCTAAAAGAATTGCACCTCCTTATACTACAGTTGAAAAGTTGGTGAAAGTTGCTCCGGGTATGACTGCCTCTGATGTGTCAGGTACTTTGGGTATTCCTCCATATGAAATTTATCACATGGCCGGAGATGGCAGCACGGTATTATTGTATAATTATAAACTTAAAAACAGAAAAAATACCGGATGCGGTGTTTTAGAGAAGTGGGGTATTGCTGATCCTTTCTATTCAAAAGAAGAAAATTTAGCAGTAGGTAGTTCATATTATGAGAAAGAACAAAAGGTTTATGTTCTTTTTAATAACGGAAAAGTAAGTTCTTTAGTTACTGATGCGGGTCGTGAAGATTCTGAAGATTTATTGGTTCAAAATAATACCATACAGTTTATTGCTAAAACCGGACGTCATTCTTTTAACTACTATAATTATGAGAAATTAGAATTAGGACAGTCTATTATTAAATTAGATCACAAAGGAAACTTCGCTAAAAAGTCAGGTGGATTTTTTGGTGGAAGCAAAACTAAAAAAGGCTGCAACGTTTTTGGCGGTTAATTCAGTAATTAATTTTAATTTTTTATCCTGATTTTTTTGAAGAAAGCTAGTTTTATATTATTTGTATTTTTTCTTGCAACAACAAGTATTGCTCAAAGCAAAAAAGGTGGTAAAAATAACACCACGCCACCTGCTGAGCCTACTCCTGTTGTAAGTGAAAAAGAATTAAGCAAGATTCTTGCAAACAAATTTGAATTTACAGAAAGAGCTGCGTATTATGAATTATCAGATGCCCTTGCACACGCCGATCAGGTAACCACTTTAAAATTAAATCGCTTAAATTTAACCGAGGTTCCCAAAGAAATTAATTCTTTCAAAAATTTAGTTGAGTTAGATCTTTCCGGAAATAATATTTCTAACGTTAACGGCAAACTTAGCGGCTTAAAAAATTTACAAGTCCTCAATTTGAGCGGAAACGCATTAACTGAAATACCATCCGATGTAAATTCACTTCCGTCATTAATTAGTTTAAATTTAAGCAGCAATAAAATTTCATCGGGTTCAATCAATTCCAATTCTATTGAAAGAATTTATTTAAACAATAATGATTTAACAAGCATACCTTCCGGTATAGAAAACCTGTCACAATTAAAAACTCTTTCTGTTCACTCCAATAAAATTACTCGCTTAGATGAAGATTTGTTGAAATTGAAAAAGTTGGAAGTTTTATTGGTACAGTTCAACAAAATAGTGGATGAACCGAAAGCGTTTCAGCACAATGGAATTATTCATTATGTGTTTTATCCTCAATTGGTGGATGAACGTTATCTATATAAAGCTTTATATGGCGGACCAGTAGCTTATGCTAAATCTGCATCAAGTGCAGGTGATGAATCGACAGAGAACACTGATTTTCTCGGCCTTGGAAGTTTTGGAGAACAAGTTGTAGATTACGATTACAATATTAAAACTCAAAGTGTAGGAAGCGGATTTAAAAGAGTAAAAGTTGGAAATCACTCCTTTAAACGTATTTCGAAAGTGAGAACTACGGGTGCAATTAAAGTTTTAGGCTGTTTTTTGCTACCACCCGCCGGACCGGTAGTTGTTGGATTACATTGGATTTCGTCGCCTAATCACAGGAATAATTTCCGATTATCTAAAATTCTCTATTTACAGGAAGATGCAAATAAACTAATTGACCAAGGACCTTCTAATGCCCGCGTTCAAAAAGTGAATAAAATAAACCACAGAATTGTTCGCGTTTATCGCAAATATCTAAAGGACAACAAATTGAAGTCCAACTAAAATCCACTAAATTTTCTTAAATTTGTTTAACACCTCATTGGGAAGGGTTAAATTTGAATATCATGAAAATAGTTGGAAATTTTACTAAATATATTAAAATGAAACGGGTTAAGATTTCGTTCATTGCCTTAAGCATTTTTTTATCGGTTAATGCATTGGCACAAGAATATGCCACCATTTATCTGTATCGTCAAAAGAAAATCATTTCTGCCGGTGTAAGTTTTAAAGCCTATTTAAATAAGCTTGAAATTGGTCAGATCCATAATGGCGGTCGTTTAGAATATAAATACTATAAAGAAGGTAAGGTGGATATTATGTGTGGTGTGTTTTCGGAATATGGTGGTATGGATCGATATACTGATAATATAACTTTAGATATTAAAAAAGGACAGGTGTATTATATACGTGGAGAAGGAAAATCAATTGAATTGGTTAACGAATTTGTAGGAAAATCAGAGTTTGAAAGAAATCAGGATTTCAGGGGAAGTGTTGTGATGAATGACAATAAACCCTGGGGCGAAGTTAATAAAGAATCTTCGTCAACAAGCTCATCCTCCTCCTCCTCTTCATACGAGCCGCAGATTATTTTATTATCACCTACAGTAGAAGGAGAAGAAATAACGGTTACCGAAGAGTCATTAAAAGTTTCGGGTTATTCAAAAGCTACTGCTAATATTAAAAAAGTAACCATTAACGGTGATTTGCAAACATCCGATGATTTAGGAAATTTTTCTACTCACGTTAAATTAAAAGAAGGGATGAATCGCATTACCATTGAGATGGTAGATATGAACGATGAGGTAGGTAAAAAAACATTTAATGTATTGCATGTAGTTAATGATGTTGCAAGCAACAATGAAAAAACAAATAAAGTTACATACAGAGGAAGTGATCCGTTTAAAGGTACCAATGTAGCAAACGTGGCTAAAGAATTAAAAACCGGAAAATATTATGCGCTCTTTGTTGGAATTGACAAATACACCGGCACATGGACTCCATTAAAAAATGCAGTAAATGATGCCAAAGCTTTAGAAAATTTATGTAAAACGCAATATCGTTTTGATGTGATACGTAACTTGTACGATGGACAGGCAACCCGTGAGAATATTATTAAAGAAATGGAATGGTTGGTGGCCAATGTAAAAAGTAACGATAACGTTTTAATTTATTATTCCGGACACGGTGAATTTAAAAAAGAATTGAATAAAGGATATTGGGTGCCGAGTGATGCTAAATCTGCTTCTACCTCTCAATTTATTTCAAATTCCGAAATTCAAACATTTCTATCTGGTATTCCTTCCAAACATACTTTGTTAGTTTCCGATGCTTGTTTCAGCGGCGATATTTTCAGAGGGACTGTGGCTTCTGTTCCATTTGAAAATTCAGATAAGTATTATATTAAAACCTATGAAAATAAGTCTCGTCAGGCGATTTCTTCCGGTGGAATTGAACCGGTAATGGATGGGGGAAAAGACGGACATTCTGTTTTTGCTTATTATATGCTACAAGCATTAAAGGGAAATAACGGTAAATATTTTGATGCAACTCAATTATTTGGAAAAATAAAAATACCGGTTGTAAATAATTCAGATCAAACACCAAGTTTTAATCCTATTAAGAATACGGGTGATGAAGGGGGGAATTTTATTTTTATCAAAAAATAATTAAACCTTAACGCCAATAATTAATACATCATCCACCTGCTCGTAATTCTTGCCTTTCCAGTTATTAAAATATTCCATTAGATAGGTTTGTTGTTCTTTCATAGGAAGATGATGGATTCCAACCAAAATCTCTTTAAATTTTTTTGTCATCATTTTTTTACCGTTCGCTCCGCCGAATTGATCGGCGTAACCGTCTGAACTCAAATAAAAAGTATCTCCGGTTTTCAAATTAAACTCATGTTGTTCGAATATTTGTTCATCAGGAGTATAACCGCCAATTGCAGTTTTAGTTGCCTTGGTTTCAACTATTTCATCGCCTCCATTTTTTACTAATAAAAACGGTCGGTTAGCGCCGGCATATTTTACAATGGCGCCTTCAGCAGTCTTTTGGATTGACACCAAGGCAACATCCATACCGTCTTTTATTCCGAGTTCGGGATTAGATTGTTTTAAACTAAATTTCATCCCTTGATTTAACAAGGCCAATATTTCTCCGGGTTCATTGCAGTTTTTAGCCGATTCATAAATTTCTTTGCTTCCAATCATACTCATGAATGCGCCGGGTACACCGTGCCCTGTGCAGTCTGCGGCAGCTACATAAAAGCTTCCGTTTTTCAGTTTACCGAAGTGATAAAAATCACCACTAACAATGTCCCGTGGTTTATATAAAATAAATGCGTTAGGTAACTCTTGTTGAAATATGGGTAATTCAGGAAGAATTGCATTCTGAATTCGCTTGGAGTAATTGATAGAGTCGGTGATTTCAGTTTTCTGAATTTCCAATAAATCTTTTTGAGCTTCAATTTCTTTTTTACTGGCAACAATTTCAGCCGTTCTTTCCACCACAATTTCTTCCAAAATTTCTTTTTCACGTTGTAATTTTTTCTCTCTAACTCTTAATAGTACAAAGAATGAAATTAAAATAAATAGCACTGAAGAAATAATAAACGGCGCTTTTTTATAGAAGGGCTTGTCAATATGAAATTCAATTAATTTTTCTTCCGAATAAACACCATCATTATTAGAAGCTCTCAATAAGAGTTTATAATTGCCGGGTTGTAATTTTTTGTATTCAACGGAAATAAATTCGTCCGGATTTTGTTTGTCGATAATTAATTTGTGCCAGGTGCTATCCACATCACTTAATTTTGCAAAGTATTTATTGTTATTTGGATTGGTTAAACTTACCCCGCTAAATTTTATGATAATTGAATTTTTATTATGTTCAAGTTCAAATTTTTCGGTAAGTGTAACTTTTTCTTTATTAATATATACTTCGTCAATAATGAGATTTGGTTTTACTTGATTTTGTTCATCCAATCCCGGATAGTAAGCCGTAATTCCTTTAGGAGTTCCAAATAAAATGTGATCAGGCCCTAATGTAATTGCATTTAAATTACTCTCCACAAATTTATACCCATCAAAACGATCAATATTTTTAATATACCGTACTTCGCTGTTTTTGCCCAAAATTATTTTGCACAAACCCCGGTTAGTTCCGGCAATCAGCAACGAATCATTTGAAATTTTTAAAGAATAAATATTTCCCGAAATAAGTTTTCCGGTTTCACAAATTCGGTTTATTTTTTTATTTGTCGGATTATATTGAAATATTCCACCTCCAAATGTTCCGATATAAATAGTTCCGTTTGTGTTTTTGTCTAAACATTGTATTCTTGTTTCCAGTAAACCGTCTTCTTTGCTGAATGATTCGAGCACTTTCCCGTCAAACCGCATCAAGCCCCCAAATGTACCTATCCAAATATTTCCAATATTATCTTCCGTAAAACATTGTACTTCATTATTAATTAATCCATTCGATTCTGATATATCCCGAATTTCTCCTTCTGCATTTAAAATACTTAATCCGGCCGGTGTTCCAATCCAAACTTGATTTTTAGAATCGCAAAAAACAGAATTAATAAAGGGATCAATTATTTTTTCTGATGCAATCTGCTCAATTGATTGATTCGGGTTTAATTTGCATAATCCTTTTTCAGTTCCTATCCATAAATTTTGATTTTGATCATGACACAAGGAAGTAATTTTTAAAGTAGTTAATCCTTCTGCAATTCCGTATTTTTTTAGGTGATTGATTTTATTATTGGTAAAACTAAAGTGATAGAGTCCGGTTGAAGAGCCTGCAAAATATTTTCCGAATTGGTCTTTACTGAATGAAGACGGAAAATTTAATTCGGGTAGTTCATTATTCGTAATATGAACAAACTTTTTCCCTGAAAATTTTATTAGACCGGCGCTATTGCATCCAATCCAAATATTATTTTCACGATCGGCAAGAAGTTTAAAAATTTCATTGGCACCCAATCCTTCTTTCATGCTCATGGAATAAGAAGGGTCTGAACAAATAACACCTTTATTTTTGGTGCTTAACCAAAATCTATCTTTTTCGGCACAAATGCTCCATACTTGTTCGTTTTCGGTGCCCGAAATTTGTTGTAATTGTTCCGGATTATTTTTATGTATTCGGAATGCCCCTGAAGTTCTTGTGCCAAAAATCAGTTCATCATTATTAATGGGTTGGATACAAATAACGTTATTTGCCGATGGCAAACTAAATCTGAAATCAGAAAATTTGTTTTGATCATCGTACTTAAGTAATCCTTCTCCAAAAGTTGCAAACCATAAATTTCCTTCGGCGTCTTCCGTAATATCAAAAATATAATTACTACTTAATTCATCTTCTGCTGTATAATGTATAACATTAATTTTTCCTTCCGGTGATTGTTGTATTTGAAATAATCCTTTTCCCGAACTGGCCGCCCAAATACGCTCTTTACTGTCGATAAAAACAGACATGAAATACGTATTGGTGTTATCATTTATTTCTTTCACGGCTGCAATGGTTCCGTTTTTCATGGTGAATAGGCCTTTATTAGAGGCTATCCAAAGATTTCCTGTTTTTTCCTGGGCAATTTTGCGTACAATGTTAGCCTGAAAACCATCGGCTGAGCCAAATGTTCTGAACCGGTATCCATCATAACGGCATAGTCCGCCGCCATCGGTTCCAATCCATAAATACCCCTCTTTATCTTGAAATATTTCAAATACAGTAGATTGTGGTAATCCGTCTTCTACGTTATAATTGATAAAATTAAACTGCTGCGCACAAAGCCAAGACGGGAGTAAAGTGATAAAGATTACATATTTTAGATATGCGCTAATAATCTGGAAAAATTAAATGTGTTTAACAAAAATACATTTTAAATTTAGATTATCGAATAAATGGCTTATTAAATGATTAAGTAAATAATTCTAATCCTTATATTTGTTCATGAGCCGTTTTCTGTTATTATTTTTAGTCTTTTGGTGTGCAAAATCCGGAGCGCAAACTAATGCGCAAGACACAATTTATCTCATGAACGGACATGTTGTTGCTGAAAAAGTAATTGATACACTTTTGGGTGCGGTAACCATTATGAACCCCACAAAAGCAAATAAGAAAATACACTATGAATTACCTCAGTTATATATGGTGAATTTTGCTAATGGAGGTAAACGCTATTATTATAGGCAGGACACATTTTTATTAAATTATTTCACCAGAGACGAAATGTGGATGTATATGAAAGGAGAGCGCGATGCAAGAAAAGGATTTAAGCCTATAGGTGTAAATATTGGTTCGGGAATCGCCGGTTTAATTGGAGGAATGACCGGTACCTTTTGGGGCCCTGTGCTTCCATACGGTTACATGGCATTTAGTGGGATTACCAAAATTAGAATTCGTCATTCAACCGTAAGTCACCCTTCTTATATTGAAAGCGATGGATATATTTTAGGTTACGAGCGGGTTGCGCGACATCGCCGGAGAATTCATTCGATTTTTTCGGGCACAATAGGTTTAGTGGTAGGTTATACTATTTATGCAATTTTTCATAATTCATATCCTGAAAATGTGGATATAGGTTTTTCCAAATAGTTGAGGGGTATTGTATATATTCTGTTTATTTTTCAATCGCTTTTAAGTGCGCAAGATACTTTACATTATGGAAATATGACGCCTCAACAAGATGCAGCCTGGAAAAAAATAGAATTCGAATGGAAGCAAAACCAATTTAGCTCATATATAGAACGCCATAAAATTAAATTAAACTGTTCCAATTGTCCATCAATTATGGCCCACCTTTTTATTATAAAAGAAAATTCAGAAACAAGAATTAAAGTAATTAACCTAAAAATTTGTGGTGAGACAAAAATGAATAAACGTGGAAAGGAGTTTGTAGCTATACTTAAAAAAATTAAATTACCTGAAGCGTTTAATAATTGTGTTTTAAAAATTCATATAGGAAGTGCCTTAAAATGTTGAAACGTATTATGCATAATTTATTTGGATGTTTATTCCTGTGGGGCATTGTAACTACGCAAGTTAAAGCGCAAACTTATAATTTCCCGGAATCTATTAAACATACCATGATAGCGGAATTAACTTCGCCAGACTCGTTGGTATTTTATCAGTGTCATGTAGAAAGTGCAACGCAGGAATTAAAAACAAGTGGCGGCCAAACATTACAAACTGCACCTCAAAAATATTCCATCACTGAAAAAATAATTGTTTATTTGACCGATAGTGTATACAGGGCAAAATATTTTGTTTCGTCAATGGTTATATTACCAAACAGAAGATTTTCCGGATTAAAAATTAAGGAAAGAAAGTATTGGAATTTCAAGTTGGTTTCAGAAAAAACATTGAATGAAAGAGATTTGAAAATTTTGGGAGCCATTCAACTCAAAGGAAAAGAACCTACGGAGTATGACTTTGCAATTACAAAGTATAATACTAACCAAGTAATCATTAAGAAAACCAAAGAGTTTAAACAACTGGTTATAGAAGGTGATTATATTTTGTCTAAAATTATTTTTGACCCTAAACGAATAGAATCTAAAATAGATTAATTTTTACAATACGCAATAAAGCTATTGTTGCAAAGGTTTTCTCGGTTATATTGGAGAGAACTCATTGTTTCTAAATCTATCACTTTACCGCCTGCTTGTTCGATGATACATTGGCCGGCAGCTGTATCCCATTCCATGGTATTTCCAAACCGGGGATATTCATGGGCTAAACCTTCGGCAATTAAACAAAATTTTATACTGCTGCCGGTATTAATAATATCTACTTTTTCAAATTTTTGCTTAGCGAGATTGATTCGTTCATTAATTTTTTGACTTAAATGAGATCGGCTGGCAACAAGAGTATATGCGGCAGGTGCTTCATGAAGCGGTAATTTATGGGAAGCTTTTTGAATTAAATTCAGGTCATTTTGATTATTCAGTATTTCAAGCAGCGCATGTCCTTCTACTTTAAAACTGCCTTTTTCAGACGAGTAATATAGATTTCGGGATACGGGAGAATAAATTACGCCAATAACCGGTTTGCCATTTTCAATTAAGGCAATATTTACCGTAAATTCTCCATTGCGCTTTACGAATTCGCGAGTGCCGTCTAAAGGATCAATTATCCAAATGTGTTTAAGATTTTTCCTTATACGGTATTCTATTTGCTCATCTTCTTCACTTAAAACCGGAATAGCAGTATTTTTTAGATGATTAATAATAATATCACTAGCTCTTTTATCGGCTATGGTAACGGGAGAATTATCCGATTTCAATTCAACGGAAAAATTAGTTTCGTAAACTTTTAGAATTTCCGCGCCGGCTATGATTGCCGCTTCAATGGCTAAACTTAATAGTTCAGGTGTATTTTCAGTTTTATTTTTCAACTTCAAAACCTTTTTTGAGCCATTCGCCAAATCCATTTTCTAAATTGTATAAAGATTTAAATCCATTTTTTAACATGAGTTCAGCTGCATCGCCACTTCTTCCACCGCCGGCACAATAAAGTAAATAGGTTTTATTTTTGTCAAGGGATAATAACTTTTTTTCCGCTCCTGCTTCAAAAAAATCAATTTGGGTTGCTCCTTTAATTTTCCCCTTTGACTTTAATTCGTCATTGGTTCTTAGATCTATTAAAACCGCATTCTTATTAGATTTCAATTCAGTTCTGAATTGCTCTGAGTTTACATTTCTTATTTGTGCCCAATAAACACCTTGTGTAAGCACAACAAACAATAGAATTAATGTTATTTTTTTCATTTTCAATTTTTTAGAATTTCACACATGTAAAATCCATCGTACCCCCGCGAAGGTAAAATAGTTTCGTCTTTTATAAAAGAAAATTCTGAATTCGTTTTCAGGAAATTTTCAACTTGTGTTTTATTTTCAGAAGGAAAAATACTGCAGGTGCTATAAATTAACCGACCGTTTTGTTTAAGCATTGAAGCATATTCATTCATCAGCTGTTGTTGCAAATTCAGTAATTCATTTAATTTATTTTCACTAAGTTTCCATTTAGTATCCGGATTTCTTTTTATTACGCCGGTGCCACTACAGGGAACATCTAATAACAAGAGGTCTGCTTTTCCTTTGTAATTATTTATGGTTTTATTTTCTTCAATTAGCTTGGTTTCAATATTAAATGCGCCGGCCCTGGAAGCTCTTTTTTTACATTCATTTAATTTCCATTGTTCAACATCCATGCTTATGATTTTCCCTTTATTTTTCATTAACGCGGCTAAGTGAAGCGACTTTCCTCCGGCCCCGGCGCATGCATCAATAACTAATTCCCCGGGCTTTGGGTTGGCAAATTCTCCAATGCGTTGTGATCCTAAATCCTGTACTTCAAACCAGCCTTCTTTAAATAGTTTGGAGGAAAACACATTTTTTCTCACAGCCAATTCATAGGCATTCTCTCCTTCACTAATTTTATTTAATTCCAGATTTTCCGCTACCATTTTCGATAAGAACGTGCTGTGATCTGTTTTAAGTGTGTTCATTCGTAAAACAACCTTCGCTTGTTTGTTTAATTGTGCAGCTTCATTTAACCAAGTATCTTTCCCTAATTCTAGCTCTCCTTTTTTCCATAGCCAATCAGGATAGGATTCTGAAATTGCCGGATTAATGCTTAATTGAGTTTTTAGTGATAAAACTTCCTGCGGATTGAGATGTTTAAACTCTTGCCATTCCGGAATTTCAACTCCTTTTATTACAAGCAAAACGCCAATCATATACCAATAGTTTTTATCGTTTCCGGTTATTTCTGCCAATAATCTGAAATTTCTCACAACATCGTAAATGGTTTCAGCAACAAACTTTCTATCTCGACTTCCCCATTGTGGATTTTTTTTAAAGAGGTGCTCTATGCTTTTGTCGGCATATCGGTGATTACTGAAAATTTCTTTGAGCGTATCGGCGCTGGATTGAATTAAGTTTTTATAGAGTTTCATGAAGTACTTGTGCGAATTTTATTTTACCACCTGCATATAACCTTTTAAGTTGCGTTTTTTTACGCCGGTTACACGTGGTTCATATACATCGCATATATAAAAAAATGTTCCGTCAGATATGGTTAAACCGGATTGAATGCTTTTGCCATCCCACTTAAAATATGGATCTTTGGTTTTATAAACTAAATTTCCCCATCGGTCAAAAATATGTAAATCAATTTCTTTTATTTGTCGAACTTTTATGGCTTTAAAGAAATCATTAATGCCGTCGCCGTTCAATGAAATAATATTGGGTAATTCAAATTCGGGACAATTATCAATGCAGTAATCAGCACTCATAGCACTTACATTGGCACTTGAATCAACAGATTGAATTGCATAACAACTTGATACCAAATCATTATAATCAAAAGTGAAGCTAATATTTCCTGAGCCTTGTATGGTATCCAGTTTTACATATTCATCACTTACAGTTTCTTTTCTGTATAAAATATATTTGATTACATCATCACTGCAGGATTTGCTTACATCATTCCAATCTATTTTAACGGAACCCCCTAAACAGGTTGATGTGATATTTAAAGTTGGGGAGCAAGGAGCGGTTTGATCTACAGCATTAGCACAAACTTCTTGTGAATTATTCAATAAAGGCTTAAATATGCTTGGGTCGGAATATGCACCATTACCTAATACTTTGTAGCAGTATTCATATCTGTTCACCACATTATTTTCGTCAACATAACTGGTGGTACTTGAATTACCAATGGCCACAAATCCAGGTACACCCGGATCTTTTCTAAATACTGTATAATTACTATTTATCCATGGGGTTTGAGAAACCCAGTTCAGTGACACTTTCCGGTCTCCGCCTACAGCACTTAAAAAAATGGAATGTGCTTTTTGTGAGGTTCCTATAGTTGTGGTGCCGGCCGAAAATTCAACTTTGTATTCGTGATGAATATCATTTGTATTTAGTAAGGTGTGAGTGAATGAAGTGTCGGTATAATAAAATAGTGCATTAGAAGTAGAAAAAATTGGGGTAAAAGTTCCGCCATTACTTCGGTGTAACAAATTAAAAGTATAAGGACCTGTAAATAAGAGCGTATCTAAATTTCCGTTGTTAGTTAACGGTCTGGCCCAACGGACAAACACCGAACCGCTATTTGCTGAAGTGGATAAAACATCTACATTTAATAATATTGGAACATCTCTTTTTAATTGTGAGCAGACTTGAGCACTAGCATAGCTTAGCGATCCATCGCTATATTCTGCTACAACCAGATAATTATAGTCCTGTCCAACAACTAAACCATTTCCATTATTGGTATCAATAAAAAAAGTTGAAGTTGAAGCTGTTTGTCCGATGTTGGTGAATCCTAAAGTGGGATCTACTCCGGGTTTGCACGGGTCAAATACTACCGGTGTGCAATCGCCTTTTCTGTAAATTTTATAAGCTACAATAGGATTGTTTGCTGGATTACAAGGAGAAAGGTCCCAAGTAATTTTCATGTCAGATCCGGTTGGAGTAGCTGAAACATTTTTTATGGCAGGGGCTACAACTCGAATACTGTAATTTCCGAAATTAACCAATTCATTGGTTGAATGGTTATCTTTCACTTTAAAAATAGAAATGTAGGGTTGCTGACGAATGTGTTGGCACTGGGTTTGCCAGGTAAAATTAAAAGATAGTGGGGCCGAAGATACAACGGAAAAAGGTGTAGCTGTTGGGGATGGGGCAGAAAATGCACCACCACCTCCGATAACCGTTAGTGTGGTATTTTGATTAGGATCGTCGGCTAAAATAACTTTATCAATTAAGGTGCCGGCTTCCACGCAAGTATCGGTGGGTAATTGAAGTGTAGGAGGATCATTAGTTGGACAAGCTAAAACGATTACTTGCATATCTCTTAAAACATAACCAACTAATTGATATATACCGCTGGTGTTTTTACGCCATTCTTTTACAATAAATGCCAAATTGTATTGCGATACAAATTTGGGAGAGCACCAGCTCATTAAACCGGTAATAGGATCAATTGTATATGTACCACCTTCTGCGTTTGGCATAAAATAACCAGGCACCGTGTTGCCATCAGCTCCTCGTGAAGTGGTTAATTCATAACTTAAGCTGTCGCCGTCAATATCGTATGCGCCCGGATTATGGTAAAAACATTTATCCAAGCAGGCTCGGTCGATCGGATCAAAGCTAAAGGTTGGTGATGAGTTAGCTCCGGTAAAACTATTAATTACCAAAAACGATTCAATATAAAAAGGCAGATTAACTGAATTGGGAATATTTTTTACACCTTCATTCCTGTTTGGGTCCAATGACCTTACCAGATAGTTTCCCGGCCCTGCATAGGTGTGAACAATGGTGTAAATATTTTTTTTAACGACATATCCGTTTTGGTTGTAAATAATGACTCCACAAGTAATTGGCCAAGAACAATCTCCACACACCGATCCGTTTATTCGGGGTGCAACACCTCGTTCTCCATCGCCAAAATATAAAGTGTCTTCGCAGCGGTCAGCTACCGAACTTCCATCGTTAGTATATTTAATGATAGTAAATGAATAAGTGTAAACCTGTACGGTAAGACCGTTCACTACTTTGGTAAAAGGAGCAATGCGTTGATATAAAATTTCACCGGCCCTGTTATGCGTTGCGTGCAAGGAAAGAGAAAGCGCAAGGGCAATAAGCGATAAAATTTTCTTCATGTACATATTCTCCTTTAAAGGTAATGAATAAACGCTAATTTTGAGCGATTATTACCCGAAAACCGGAGCATATATTGGCAGGTTTTAAAGGAATTTAACATTGTTTTTTATTGAAAGCATTAGTCCGTTAAGGAAGGTAAAATTAATTTTTAATGACCCTGAAAACTTTGGTGTAAGATTTGTTTTCTATACTCAATAGATATATGCCGCTTGGGAGAATTTGAGTGTCAAGTAGATGCCTGGAATCTGAATTTTCTCCCCGAATAATAATCTCACCTAAGAGGTTATATATTGTTATAGTTGAGTTTATCGGTAAATTTTCGAATTGAATGTTTTCTTGAAAGGGATTGGGGTAAAGGAGTACATTTTCATTTAAATCAAGTTTATTTATAGAAACACAAATAGTTACTGATTGCTCGAATGTGGCTTGTCCGATACAACCATTAATATCGGTCCCGTTAACTGTATAAGTCGTGTTTACAGTGGGCGATATAGTTAATGAACTTGAGTTTGAACCTGTATTCCAGGTGTGTGATGTTACACCGGAAGCAAATAAATAACAGGATGCTCCTATACATAACATAGTGTTTGAACTGGTGATGTTTAAATTAGGCAATGGATTTACTGTAACAGAAACCGGAACACGAACCGCGCTGTTTGTGCAAGTAAATGCTTCTGCATAAAAGTTGTGAACTCCTATATTTAAAGTTCCGGTTGGATAAATACTTCCTGTAAAAATGGAAGTGCCGCCGCTAGGAACAGTATACCAATTCACTGAGCCTAAACTACTAACGGTTAGCGAAGGTGCGCTACCTAAGCAAGTATTTTTTACTGAAAAGGGTGTAAAGTTGGTTGGCGCATCGGGCACGGAACAGTCGTAAAACTTAACCAGAAAAGCATCGGTTCCCCCCCCGCCAAATACACTTTGATGAGCTCCTGCGGTAGAAATTACTCCTACGCCGGCGGCATCTGCTAATCCTCCTAAGTAAACATTACTGTTGCTATCCGTGGCTGAGCATTGCCCTACATCATAACCGTTACCTCCATAATAAGAGGCCCATAAACGTACACCGGTAGTATTAAACTGCGCAATTACCGCATCAAATAAACCACCTCCGTGATTCGGTTGATGGCTACCCACACTGGCTAATGAAGTACTTGTTGTTCCGGCGTAACCGATTATATAAGGATAGCCTAAGTTGCTAATGGCACAACTGAAAATCAAATCTTCTGCAGAACCTCCATAATAGGTTCCCCAATCGCGAATACTTCCGGTAGAATTTAGCTTAACCAAAAAACCATCCCAATTTCCTCCGGCATAAACAGGTTGATGGCTACCATCGGTAGAAATAGAATTGGTACTGCTGGTTCTTCCTCCAATATACAGGGCCCCACTTGCAGGATCTCTGGCAAAACCATGAGCTCGGTCGTCACCATTTCCTCCATAATACGTTCCCCACTGTCTGATTCCGCTATTGTTAAACTTCACAAGAAAAGCATCGAAATCAAAAACGTAGTTAGTTTGATAAGCACCGGGTGTTGCAATTCCGGCTGTACTACTGGTATTTCCCAATAAATAAATGTATCCTTGTGAATCGGTAGCTACGTGATTTCCCTGGTCGGTACCCTCCAGACCGTAATAGGTTCCCCATTGGCGAACACCGGCAGAATTAAATTTTACTAAATAGGCATCTTCTTGTCCGCCGAAAAAGGATTGAAAGGACCCGGGTGTAGCAATAACGGTTCCGCTAGTTTGTTGGGTTTTACCACAGAGGTAAACATCACCTGTACCATCTTTTGCAGCTGCACAGCTAACGCCAAATTCAATAGTGGGACCTCCATAATAAGTACCCCATTGGCGAACACCGGCACTATTGAATTTTACCAGATAACCGTCCCAATCACCTCCGGCGTTTGGTTGATGTGAGCCGGGAGTAGCAATTACACCCGGATTGCTGCTTAAGGTGTGACCGCTCATGTAAACATTATCATTAGGATCAACCGCGCAAAACATACCTAAATCACGTACACTGCCACCGTAATAAGTTGCCCATAATCGCACACCGTTAGTGTTGAATTTAGCCAAAAAAGCATTTTCATAACCGCCACCATGAAGAACCTGATGGGAGCCGGAGGTGGCTATTACTGTGCCACCTTGGGTAACTGCATAACCGGCTTGATACACATTACCATTACTGTCACAGGAAATTCCCCATCCCACATCCGGATCATTTCCTCCGTAATAGGTTCCCCACATTCTTACACCGGGATCAATAATGAGAGGTAGGGTTGTATTGTATTGATTTAAATCGTAAGAAACGATATTGCCATTGAGTTTCCAGGAACAAGCAATTGTTTTTCCATTTTGATAAGCAATTGGTTTCTCTTCAACAATTATACCTGCAGCTGTTTTAATGATTAGTTCTCCTTTGGAATTGATGTGAATACTTTCAGCCCCTTCAATTTTTAATTGAATTTGATGAGGATTAGCGCCGGCTTCAATTAAATAATCGTATTTAAGTTTTCCGTCCAATCCATGCCATTTCACATCAATGCCATTATAAATATTTTTATAGGTAATTTCTTCATAAGAAGAAACCTCGTGCACACCTTGAGGGCAAACCGGTAAATAGTAGTTGGCGTAAAAAGAAGCTTTTTTTTCTTTCAGGACTTGTGGTAATGCCGAAACATTTAACCAGCTCACATCTACTCTACAAATTATACTTTTTTCCGGTATAAGTTTTGGTTTATGATCAGGTGTAGGTAAGCCTAGTTTTTCGAATAGATCGTCATTTTTCCATTTTAAGACCTTGTCTAGTTGATAAGAAAAACCTTTCTTTTTTAAGTGAAAAACCAGGTGCCCACTTTTACCACCAAAAAGAACATCCGTTTGAGGCAAATGATTCTGATCGGAAACCTGCCCTTTATTTTCGGTAAATAAAAAGGCAGAATTTTGCGATTGTGATTTTAAGTGAAATGCAAAAAAGAATATTATTGCAATAGTAATCGCTTTTAAATGCCCTTGCGTAAATATAGAACTGTTCAATTTCACAATTGTCTAAGATACAAAAAATGGAATTAAAAATTAAATAAATTTTACTTATTTATAGATAAGTTGAAAGGGGATATCCTTATAGATTTTGGTGTCCTTATTTTCAATAACGGTTATGGTTAAGTGCAGTTCTTTGGGTTTACCTTTTTTAATTTGTTGCAAGAGTTCCTCGTTAAAAAGATTTCCGCCCATTTCGTAAATGGCCATCCCCTGAGCGGAGTTGTAAACCACTTTGAATTTATCAATGATGTGATGCGATTGACCGGTGATTCCGGGATGCTTCATTAAACTGTCTATGGGGACATTATTTGCATAGCCTGCCAATTTGAAATTTGTATTGGATTGAGCCGATAACTTCAACGCAAAGCAAAAAGAAAGTATTAAAATTGGAATCCTCATTATACACCGGCGTTTTTATCTTCTTGCCAAACTCCGTGAATATTTCCGTCCGGATCTTTAAAATAAGCAAGCCAACCTACAGTAGGAATAGGCGTTTTGTTAACCACAATTTTGCCACCGGCATTTTCAATGGCAATCATGGCTTGATCAATATCTTCAACCATAATGGAATTGGCAACAGGTTGATTAGGATCCTGTTTTTTCATGATTGCTCCGTTTATACCCGGTGTAGTTAGATCTCCGGATAAAGCAATCCAATAGGGCTCGTCGCCAAACTGCTGAAAGCTCCATCCAAAAACATCTTTAAAAAAGGCAATTGTTTTTTCCGGATTATCACAAGGAATTTCAAAGTGCGTTACTCTATTCATATTTCAAGAATTAGTAAATTGAAGATAAATAAATTATTTCGTATTTAAAATGATTACACGCTTATCCTTTTCATTTATTATTCTTCCAATGGGATTGCTAAATTCTTCCAATCCGTTTTGAGATAAAAATAACTCAAATGGAGATTGGTGATTTGGATTTACTGCTATTAATAAACCCCCATTGGTTTGAGGATCATTGAGCGGATAAAATGAGAATGCGCCAATATTTTCCACTTCTTTTTCATAGCTATTCCAGTTTCTGTACAAATTATCAGGTATAGTTCCCTGCGCAATGCAATCTTCTAATCCCTGAATGGTTTGGATTGCGTTGAAATTAATTTCCGCGCTTAATCCTGCGTTTTCCGTCATTTCAATTAAGTGCCCAATTAAACCAAAACCGGTTACATCAGTCATTGCCGTAACGTAATTTAACTCGCCAATTTTTTCGCCAATACTATTTAGCGTGGTGAGTTGAGCGATTAAGTTTTTCGTTAGATTTTCATTCAATTTCTCTCTTTTAAGTGCAGAGGATAAAATGCCAACTCCTAATTTTTTGGTTAAATATAACAGGTCGCCGTTTTTTGCGGTATTATTTTTTTTTATATTATTAATGTGTGTTAGTCCATTTACAGAAAGTCCAAATAGCGGTTCTAAATTATCAACACTATGACCGCCGGCAAGCGTAATATTAGCTTCATTGCATACTAACCGTGCACCTGAAATAACTTCTGAAGCAAGTGAAGCAGGAAGATTTTGAATGGGCCAACCTAAAATGGCCGTAGCTAAAATTGGTTTTCCTCCCATGGCATAAACATCACTAATTGCATTTGCTGCGGCAATTCTCCCAAAGTCAAATGCGCTATTAACCATGGGCATAAAAAAATCAACGGTGCTTATTAATGCGAGATTATTTCCGATATCCAAAACGGCAGCATCGTCATTGGTTTCATTTCCAACAATGAGTTTTGCATTTTTTTGTGATGGTGTTGTTTTTTGTAATATTTGCTGTAACACGTCCGGTGCAATTTTACATCCGCAACCGCTGCCTCTGCTGTAATCGGTTAATTTTAGTTTTTCATTCATTTCAGTTCATTTACTTTTTGCAATAAAATTTCGGTGCAATAATCAATACTAAATTTTTCAATTTCTATTTTCAAAACATCGGGGTTGACTCTGCTTTCTAAACCAAAGGTGTAGGTTTTGTCATAATAACGTAAACAGTAATCGAATGCGGTTTTAAAATCATTTGCATCAATAGCGTCGATGGCAATTTTGGTTTGTTCGCCACCTAATCGTTTTGTTATTTTCAAAATGGAGTTTTTTAAATCCTGTTTATCAAATTTTCCATATTCATTTAAAATATGATTCAATCGTTCTTCAAAAGGAATATCGAGAAAAAAAACTTTAGAACTCCGAATAGCTTCCCGAATTGGATTAGGAATCATATTTTTTCCAATAGATTTACTTTCGTCTTCCAGCCATATTGGCTTCTCTTTATTCATAAAAAAAAGTTCAGTAAATAATATGTTTTCAAATTGTTCTTGTGAAGGTTGAGGTGCTTGTCCCAGTGCACCAAAGGCCGATCCTTTATGATTGGCAATAAACTCAAGATTTATAATTTGTTCTTTTTTCTCTCTTAATTTTTCGAGTATAAATGTTTTTCCCGATCCGGTTTTACCTCCTAGAATATAAAACTTATAGGGCAAAGAAAAACCATTCAAAACAAAATTCCGAAAAGTTTTATAGCCTCCTTTGAGTGTATACACTTTAAAACCGTACATGTCTAAAAGTTGGGCAACAAACCCGCTTCGCATCCCCCCGCGCCAACAATGAATATAAATTTCTTTGCCTTGAACATTTTTTTCAGCTTCGCTGATCAGCCTTGTGAGTTTTGGAGCAACAATTTCCAGTCCACGTAAAACTGCCTCTTGTCTGTTTTTTTGTTTATACAAAGTGCCTATTTGGGCACGTTCTTCATCATTAAACAATATTAAATTAAATGCGCCCGGAATATGCCCCTGTGCAAATTCGGAAGGGGAGCGAACATCAAAAACGGGGCCGTTCAAATTTGATTGTTGGAGGAAGGATTGAATATCTAAGGCAGTATGCAAGAAAATAAATTAAAGCCGAACTCCTATTACCAGAATGTCATCCACTTGTTCATTACCGCCCTTCCATTCTTCAAAATGATCAATGAGGTATTGTTTTTGATCCTGCATTTTTAAATCTTTTATTTTCAGCAAAATATCTTTAAATCGTTTGGTCATCATTTTTTTTGCTTTATCACCGCCAAACTGATCGGCATATCCATCAGAAAATATATACAAGGTGTCATTTACTTCAAACTCAAAAGTGTGTGTTTCAAATTCCTGATCATCCTGGGTATGACCTCCAACAGCGTGTTTTGTGGCTCTATATTCTAATATTGAATTTTGATTATTTTTGATTACCCAAAGCGGACGATTAGCGCCTGCGTATGAAATTTTTATTTTTTCAGAAGTTTTATAATCAACCGGAATATTCAAAATAGAAATATCCATACCATCTCTGGTGCCTGTTTCGCCGGATTGACGTAATGCAGTTTTTAAACCGTTATTTAATTCTTTTATGATTAAACCGGGGTCGGAAGTTAAATCTACGCCGTCCTTTAATTTTTCGCTTCCAATCATACTCATAAAAGCACCGGGCACGCCATGACCAGTACAATCGGCGGCGGCAATAATTACTTCTTTTTTAGATTTTGCGTATTTATCGGAAAAAAAGTAAAAATCTCCGGACACAATATCTTTGGATTTATATAGAATAAAATAATTTTTTAAATAAGGGTCAATTTCAGAAGGCGGAGGTAAAATGGCATGTTGAATGCGTTTAGCGTAGAGAATACTTTGTAAAGTTTCTTCATTCTTCTCTTCAATAATTTTGCCTTTCTCAACAATTTCATCTTTTTGTTTTTCAATTTCAATTTTTTGATTTTCAAGTATTGTATTAGCTTTTTTCTTTTGAAGATAGATTCTGACCATTACAAAAAGTAATAAACTTAAGACAGCTGCGCCTATTAATACCAAATTAAAAGATTTTTGCTTTGAGCTTAATTCTGCTTCTTTTACATTTTTTTCTTTATTGGCTAAATCTAATTCTCTGGCTGCCATTTCCTGCAATAATTTATCTTGTTCCAGTTTTTCTTCAGCTTCATTTAATAATTTCTTCTGGCCAAGTGCCTCTAGTTTTTGTTTATTTGCAAGTGCACTTAATTGTTCAATTTCTCTGGCTCTTTTTTCTGCTTCTAGTTGTTTTTGAAGCGCTTCATTTTGTTGTTCCTGAATTTTCAGTTCTTTTACTTTTTTCTCCTGTTCCAACAATTTTAATGCGATTTCCTTTTTTTCGGCTTCCATTTTTTTGGCCAGCAATTCATTTTCTTTTTCTTTTAATGAAACTTCATGCAACATTTGCTCTTTTTGAAGCAATTCAATTTCCTTTAATTTTTTCTCTTGTTCAATTCTTAGGTTTTCTATTTCCAGTTTTTTATTGGTCTCCATAGTGGTGGCCATAATCAATTTAGTAGAATTAGAGATTCCTTTAAGCTGTCGTTTTAATAAATGTTCATAGGAACCATCAGCTCCAAATCCTTTTTTTCGTTTGAGGTAATAAATTTTATTACTTGGTTTGTTAATGATAAAGCCAAAAAGATCGGAAGTGGCGGAAGCTGCAAAATTATCCGTCATGGCTACTTTCCAATCGGGTAATTCGTACACGGTTTCATCACCAATTTCTTGCGTATAGGTATTTATCAATAAACTTTGGCTGTTGAATCCTTTCTTAGAAAAATTAATTATGTACACATTAGAAAGTTCGAGATTAAAAGTAAAACTTCCATCGGCTTTAGAACTATCTTTTTTATAAAACAATTCATTACGATCAATGGAAATAACTACATCTTCAACAGGCTTTCCGTTTTTGGTAACAATGCCGCTAAATTTAAGATAACCTTTATGCGCTACTCCTCCGGCAATTTTTTTTATTTTATCTCCGCTACTGCTGTAAATAAAATACTCCCCAATCCAATCGTTTTTTTTCATGGTACCTTCATGGGTAAGTTTACCTTTTTCGTTATATAATTTTACGGTTCCGTTTAATTCACCGTATTCATAGTTAACTTCGTTTTTAATTTTATTTGTATTTTGATGGTACGACTTCCAGGCGCCGTGTTTAACACCATCAGTATAATGTCCATCGGTTACAATTTGATTGAATTTAAGTAGTTTGTTTTTTAATCCTTTAGAGTCTCGTCCAAAAAAGAGCCAGCGACCTTGTTTTCTGCCATTTTTATCAACGATGTTTATTGTGTCACCCAAAAAAGTGTCAAAATCTTTATACTGACCGAAAACTAAGTTTGTCGATATAAATATCAGTAATAAGAATATGTATCTGCAATTATTCAGAGCAAAGGTAAAGTTAAAAAAATAAGTGAAATGGAAGTTTTTAACTGTAAAAAATCAGTTTTTTGAAGCTAGTTTGGCCAGGTATTTGCCAATTATATCAAATTCAATATTCACTTGGTCTCCCACCTGTAAATTGTTAAAATTGGTATGTGTTAAAGTATATGGAATTAAGCATACTGAAAATTGAGTATTCAAAGACTTTACTACCGTTAAACTAACCCCATTTACTGTAATGCTTCCTTTTTCAACGGTGATGTGCCCCTTATCGGCTGAATACTCAAACAAAAATTCTTTGCTTCCCTTTTGGTCACTGATAGATTTACAAATTGCAGTTGTGTCTACGTGTCCCTGAACTATATGCCCGTCAAATCGACCATTAACCTGTAAACATCTTTCAATATTTACTTGATCGCCTTCTTTTAATTCACCGAGATTAGATTTCTGTAAAGTTTCGGCTATTGCGGTAACGGTGTATAAATTTTGGTTTAAGGAAGTTATAGTTAAACATACACCATTATGCGCCACACTTTGATCAATTTTTAATTCTTGAGCAATTGGTGAAGAAAAAGTAAAATGAATATTTTCACCTTCTTTTTGAATGTGTTCCAACTTGGAGAATGTTTCTATAATTCCGGTGAACATTAAAGTTTCAATAAATTTTTTATGAGCGATTCAGTATTTTCCTTAAAGCGAAGATACTCATTTCCGGTGGCGGGGCCGCTAAATCCGGTGTGGATTTTCACAATTTTGTGCTCACGATTTAAAAAAATAGTGGTAGGAAAAGCGGTAATGTTATTTACAAAATTTAAACTTTCGGAAGCTTTATTTTTTCCGGTTTGTAAGGGCAATAAAACGGTATATTTAATATTAAATTTTTTAATTAATCTGTTAACCTGAGTTTTAGCTTTGGCAAAATCGGTAGTTTTCTCAAATGCTAAGGCAATAATTTCAAGTCCTTGCGATTTGTATACGGAATACAGTTCACTTAAGTAAGCACTTTCATCCATGCAATTGGGACACCAACTCCCCATTACCTGAATAATTATCGGTTTATTTTCAAATTTTTTATCAGTGAGTGAAACAAATTTTTTATCAAAATTTAGATATTTGAAATCTACAACTTTGTTTTTATCAAGTGCAAATGTTATTTCATCGGCATTTTTTAATTCAAAATGCTCATTTCGCTTAGCAGTCCAGCTTTCTTGCCAATGCGCCCCGCTATAAAACACTCCCGACAAAGTTTCATTAATGGTATTTAATTCGGCCACAAAAAGAAAAGCATGACTGCCATCGAAACAGGATAAATACATTTTATTTCCGTTTTTCATTCCCTCTAAAAATCGATAATCGCCGGTTTCCGTTAAAAACGTTCCGGAGATATAATCTGTTTGTTCTAAGTGATGAAAAATGCCTATTGCTTTAGAGCTATCTTGACTAGTTGGCGAAAAAGTACATTCCCATTTGCCTTCAAAATACGGATTTGCTTTACCCGGGACAAAATCAAAACGATTTGTTTGACCGAAATAGGCTTTAAATGGAATAATATTATTTTCGTTGCGGTAATGGTTAATCCAATGTCCTTGTAAACCTTCATTGGTAATTTTACATCTAAATTCAGTATCAAAAACGGGCATTTGAATAAATACGGAATCTTTTTTAAATTTTATTTCGCTTACTTCAATTTTTTCCTCTGCATTTTTTATAATTATTTTTTTCCCTTTTTCAGTAACTTCAAAATTGAAAGGCAGTAGTATATTTTCTTTTTCATTTAGAAAAAGGACAGCCCGGTAAGGACCCACTTTTAATCCGGCGTGAAGTTGAAGAACAAGTAATATGGGGATAATTATTTTCAATTTATTTATTTTGACTCGACGCAACCAGGTTACAGATTCTGTATAATAAACGTGCGGCCACATTAGCGTCCCAATCATTATTTTTACCCGGAGTAACTTCATTTAAATCGAATGCAATTATTTTTCTACCACTTTTTACTATTTTTTCAAACAAAAATAGAATTTGTTCGGTTTCAAATCCTCCTGCAACAGGAGTGCCGGTATTTGGACATAATTTTGGATCCAAACCGTCGATGTCAAAACTCAAATAAATATTTTGCGGAAGTTCATTCACAATTCTGTTACAAATTCTATCCCAGCTATCTCCATTAAACATTTTGTATTTAATATCTCTGTCAAAAAAGGTTACAATTCTTCCTTTGCTGTTTTGTATGATTTCGAGTTCCTCTTCACAATAATCGCGAATTCCTACTTGTACTAATTTATCAATTTCTTTTATTTTTAAAGCATTGTACATGATAGATGCGTGCGAAAATTCGAATCCTTCATAGGCAATTCGTAAATCGGCATGCGCATCAATTTGCAAAATGGTATAGTTGCCAAATTTCTCGGCCAAAGCCTGCATCATGCCCAATGGAGTGGAATGGTCACCTCCAATTAATCCAACCGTTTTATTTTGATTCAGAAAATGCAAACATTTTTCTTTCACCCATTTATTTAAAGCCAGACATTCTTTTTGTATTTTATTCGCCTGACTTTTTAGTTTTGGGGATTCCGGATTTTTTCCATTAGCCAATTCCTCAATATAACGTTCGGCACTTTTTCTTAATAAATTGCTTTTTTGTTTTATGGAATTATTTATTTTATCCATAGCAATTCCTTTTTTCCAAGCATCTTTTACTAAGGGGTCGTATAAGTCTACCTGATAACTTGCATCTAAGATGGCTTTGGGTCCGTTTACGGTGCCGCCGCTATAACTCACGGTTACTTCCCAGGGAACGGGAATCAGAACGGTTTCACATTCTTCAAGTGTAAATGGAAGTCCGAACATTCCATCATTTAATTGTCCGACTCCATTAGGGTCAAAATTTTTTATTTTTTCACTTTTGGTCATAGTAATAATTATTAAGGGGCGAGTCTGCTAATCTCCCATTTATCATTTTGTAAATTATAACAAAGCCTGTCGTGCAAACGACTAATTCCTCCTTGCCAAAATTCATAATAATTTGCTTTTAATATCCATCCACCCCAATGTTCCGGACGCGGAACATCTTTTCCTTCAAATTCCAATCTATATTTTTCTAAATTGTTTTCAATATCTTTTCGTGAATTTATTTTAGCACTTTGATTAGAAGCCCAAGCGCCAAGTTTAGATTCGTAAGGTCGAAGTTGAAAGTAATTATCGCTGTTATCGGCAGAAGCTTTTTTTACCGTTCCTTCAATGCGAATTTGTCGTTGTAATTCGGGCCAGAAAAAGTTTAAACATGCATTAGGATTTTTTTCCAGGCTTCGACCTTTACGTGAATTATAATTTCCATAAAACCAAAATTTGTTATTATGGATTTTTCTAAGATAAACTATTCGTGCTGAGGGTTGGTTATTTTCAACCGTAGCTAGTGTCATGGCCTGTACTTCGGGCATGTGAGTTTCGTTAGCCTGTTTAAACCACAATTCAAATTGTTGCATGGGATCTGATAATAAATCAGACTCACTTAAAGTACCTTTTGTAAAATCTTCCCTAAGGTTTTTTAAAAATTCATCACTGTGTGTTGCCATAAGCATTTAATTTTAAATGAATAATTGAATAGTTTGCTGAGAAAAAATTATGCCGTATTTTCTCTGAAAACTCTGTTAAGTTTTTTGAGTAAAAACAACATAATAAAAAAAGCAAACATAAGCAGTGCAAAATTCAACATAAAAAAATAAGCTTTATGGTCCATTTTGTCCCAGTTTTTTCCTAGCTCTCCACTAAGCTTATTCCCTAAGGAAGTAGCCAAGCTCCATCCGCCCATCATGAGCGCAGTAAATCTTGCAGGCGATAATTTAGACACCATGGATAATCCCATTGGACTTAAACATAACTCCCCTATAGTTATTACACCGTAACTGGCAATTAACCACCACGCGCTAGCTTTATTTATGCCATTGCCCGTGTAATAAACAGCACCAACCATTACTAAAGTAGAAAGTGCTGAAATAAATAATCCTATTGCAATTTTGGAAGCAGTGGTAGGCTCTTTATTTTTTCTACGCATATAAGAAAACACTGCAATTATTAATGGAGTAAGAATAACAACAAAAAAGGGATTTATAGACTGAAATATACTTGTATTAAATAATTGTAATGATTCGCCTTGCGGCGGGATTTTAGAAGCGTCTAAGTTTTTAAAATAGGCCGGATAATCCATTACCGTTATTGTTTCGCCATTTTCATTTTTAATTTTTCGGAATTGCTCATCCAGCTGACTTTCCTCTGAGTTCTGCGCAGTTACTTTTTCTGAAAAACCAAGTTTTGCTGTTAGATCTGAAATTGCGGCCGGACTCTCACGGTCAGTATAATACTTTGCATAGGTAGTAAGTGCGGTACCGTTTTGTTTAAAAATTGCCCAGAATAAAATAACGATGAGGAAAATAATGTACATGGTGCTCAGCGGTTTTTTTTCTTCCGTACTGGATTTAATATAAATGGAGGCGAAAAAATAAATAACAGGAATGCAAAACATAAAAAAAGCATCTGTACTATTACTACTTGAAATACTACCCGGAATAAACCAGCCAATAACGGCAAAGCCAACCCCGATAAGCATAAGCTTGGCAAACTGCATAAGTAAAGGCTTATCCTGAGGAGTAGGTTCTTTTCTCACATCAACTGCTTTATAGTGTTTTATGCCCATCCAAAAAGTGATTACGCCTATGAACATGCCTATACCTGCAGCAATAAATGCGCCATTCCATCCTATTTTATTAAGCATGATGGCACCAATGAAATTGCAAATAAACGCACCCAGGTTTATACCCATGTAAAAAATATTATAGCCGGTATCTTTTTTGCTTTTGTAATCGGGATGATTAAACAGATTACCTAATAGAGTAGAAATATTGGGTTTAAAAAATCCGTTACCTACAACCATAATTATTAATGCTGTGTAAAATGCCCAGAGTTCGTGAACTGATAATAAGCAATACCCAATACCCATTAAAATTCCTCCAAGGGTTATGGAAAAGCGATACCCTAATTTTAAATCGGCCAATAAACCACCCATGAAGGGCGTTAGATATGCTGCTGCAATAAAAGTGCCGTATATGTCTGCTGCTTGTGCATTATCCCATCCAAATCCTCCTTCTTTTTCTTCGGCAGTCATGTAAAGGGTGAAAATCCCAATCATTAAATAGTATCCGAATCTTTCCCAGAATTCGGTGAATACCAGAAAAAAAAGTCCTTTGGGGTATTTGTTCTTCATCATTTTATATTACTCAGATTTCATATGTTTTAAATTTACCGCATACATGATTATAAAAGCTGCATCAAAAACAACCATGAGGGCTATCATGATGACGGCCATTAAATTTCCTGATCCGCCAAACGCGCTGAAAGTAGCCATCATTGTTTTTCCGGCAAGTGCTATTCCCACATATGGAATTAATTCACCCAAAAGATAAAAGTAAAAACCTTTTTTTTGCAGATTCCACATAAACCAAACGCCCAATGCACTTAAACCCATGCCGATTAATCCAATAGCATTATTTACAATTTGACCCGTTGAACCTTGTTCTGCTAAAATGGTTTCCATCTTATCAGCAGCTTCCGGATTAAATCTTCGCATTTGTTCAATTTGTTCAGCTTGTTTTTCGGGGGTATTGGTAAATATGCCGGCCACACCTGTAATGACAATATATGCGCAACACAGCCAACTCAGAATACATATAGCGGTTAAAAACTGATTTCGTTTTGGTGATTCTATATCGTTTGTAAATTGATTTTCGCTTGAGATTTCCATGATATAATTATGAAATTATGATAGGTAAAAATGCAAATAAAAAACCTGATATGCTAATCACAAGATCTGTTTTAATAAATTTTTCGCCTAAATAACTCAGGTTTAAATGATGAATTAGTAGAATGGATAATCGCATGAAAAACTGAAACAAAAAGTAAATAAATACCAAATATGATTTGGGATTAATCATTTTTCCTTCGTTAAATTCAAAGTGTGTGTAATGTCCAAATGATTTTGAGAAGCCGCAGGTATTACATTCTTCGCCAGTTTTTGCTTTAATTATACAGGGAATAGGATGTTGGTTTGGATAAAAAAAATAGGAATAGCTAAAAACCATTCCTATTAAGATAAAAAACACCCAGGATATTAAAACATAGGAAGGTGTTTTCAAAATCAAACTATTTCTGCGTAGTATCTTTCATTTCTTCCAAAATTTTTACGGCTTTGGTCATTGAGTCTCCCATCATCTTAAAGGCTTTATTCAAAGAGTCCATAGCTCCTGATTTTTGAAATTCATCAACCACTTTTCCTACCCCAAAAAACATCAGATACAACCAATAGCAAGCAAAAATTATTGCAATGGCCGAACAAATTAAACCGCCAATGGCCATTCCTTTTGAACCATTTGGTCCGGCTTGTTTCATTGAGATCAGAGATAATATTAATCCTACAATGGCAGGGATAAAAGCCCAAGCTCCAAGACAAGGGATAAATGAGAAAATTAAGGAGATTATACCAATTACTAAACCGGCAACTCCTAAGCTTTTTCCGGCATTGGGGTCATTTGCGTTATTTTGTTCCATAATATTTTTTTATAAATGTAAGTTTTTATTTATCAATAACAGTAAATGAAAAGAATTAAAATAAAAAAAACCCCTTCGTTTAGGAAGGGGTTTTTTGCAAAAAATAATTAAATATTATTTCATGTGCTTTAAGTTCATTCCGTAAAGAACGATGAATAATACAGGGAAAAGTACACCCATTACTGAGAATCCACTGTAAATCATGCCCATTACCATAGAAGCAACGCTGCAACCTGTGTAAATAAAGAAACCAACTTTTTGAAGTTTCCACATTTTGATAACACCAAATAAACCAACGATAGTTGTAATGAAACCTACAATGATGTAAGCCCAAATTACTCCTGCGCTTGGTCCAGCTGATGACATGGCTGCTGATGCTGCTTCCATAGCTGCTCCGGCTTCAGATGACATGGCGTCGCCAACTGCTCCTGCTGCTGCAGATACTGCTCCTACTACTGCAATCGCTCCTATGTAGGCAAGAATACCTAAACCTGCTGCAATAAATGATAAAATACAAAGTACAGTTAAAAATGTCGGTCTTTTAGCCGCTTCTGTACCAGTTCCTGTTGATGTTGTTTCTTCCATTATGTTTTTTTTTAGTTAATTAATAGAATGAAATTACTGTTTAAAATCAGGATTTTAAGAAATTTTAGCTAAAGTTTTTAACAAAACCATCAATTATCTCATCTAACTATTTGATTATTAGCTAAAAATGAATCCAGGCTTTAAAATTGTCTTTTTGACTTGCTGTGGCCGTGCTTGTGATAGTTAGTTTAGGAATGAAAAACCAGCTATTGCCTTTTTTGTCTTTTGATAACTTCAAATTTTTTATTTTATCTCCGCTATTCACCAATAATTCCACTTCCACCTTATTTTCAAAATAACTTAACCAATTGTTGAGGTTATTTTTTAATACTATTCCGTTGATGGCTATGATTTCGTCTCCGGCAAATAACCCACACTTCCACGCGGGAGAATAGGGCGCAACCAGGCTTACTTTTGCAGAGTTGGTTACTTCAATTATTTTGAAACCATACGCGTGTTCGCATAAAGCCGGATTTTGTTCTTTTCGAAATTCAATTCCTAAATATTCAAAGGCTGTCAACAATCCTTCTTCATAATCTGTTGAGTTGTAAACAAATTTTTTAAAAAAGTCGTTCAAATCAGTTCCTGATATTTTATTTGCATAGCTAATAATATCCGTTTCGGTATATCCTTTTTTATTTTTGGCAATGTCATTATAAAGTGCAACACAAACATCGCGTAAAGATTTTTTATTTTGAGTTGCTTTTAAAATTTGAACGTCGAGCATTAAAGCAATTAAGCTTCCTTCATCATAAATGTTAGTTTTACGATAAGGAGCTCCGGGCACATAACCATCCAGCCAGGTTTCCCAACTACTATCGGCTACGCTCAAATTATATCTTCCAAAGTTGTGGAAATGTTTAAATAAACGTTCCTGTAATGTTTCAAAATATTGTTCCGTATTAAATACTTGGCTACTATACAAAAGTTTATCGCCATAGTAAGTAGTAAAGCCTTCATAAACATATCCTGTTTTGGCGTAATTTTCTTGAGTATAGTTATAGGGATACATTTCTGCCGGTCTTATGAATTTCACATTCCAGGTATGGAATAACTCATGGCAGCTTACACCCAAAATATCTTCATAGGTTTTACCGGAATTAATAGCATAACCCGGACCAATTGCAATAACGGTACAATTTTGATGTTCAACTCCGTGATAAAATTTATTGGTTAATATTTGAAAAAGAAATCGATATTCTTTTACAGGCATATCTCCCCAAAATTCAATAGTTTTTTTGGTGAATGAAATAAAATCTTTTTTCATTTGTTCAAAATCAGGGCTGCAAATGCCATTAAAATCCAAATAGAAATCAATATCATTTACCGTATATTTTTCTGATTGAATATTGGCAGAAGCCATTAGAGGCGAATCAACCAATTCTTCAAAACTTTCAGCAATAAGACAATTATTATTTTTTTTCAGAGAAGAAACAATTTGGTAGTTATCGGGTAATTTTAATTCTAAAATATGCTCTTCATTTTCTTTTCCGGATATTTGAAAACAACAATGAACAGGATTAATATAAACTTGATCTGTATCGGCATAACAAGACCCTGCATTTAATTCGGCTGCATAATAACTATAAGTTACTTTCAAACTATTAATTCCTTGTGTGTTGATTTCCCAAAGATCTTTTGTTAGTTTAGTAAATGGAATGATTTCACCGGAAGCATTAAAAACATCCAGTCTCTTAATATTTTTGGCAAAATTACCCAGTTCGTATCTGCCGGGACGCCAGGCAGGAAGTTGCAATTGAAGTTTGTCGGCATTAATATTTTCTATAACTAAATCAAAATAAATATAATGAGAAGCCGGGTTTTTTTGTTGAATTAAATAACGTGGCATAATATTGAATTTGCGTTAAATGTATATATTTGATTTAGATGAAAGCAATAATTTCAACCATTCTTTTTATCAATTTTTTACATGCAAGGGCGCAGAATTTAGATTCATTGATTAATATTTCCTTAACCTTAAAAAGTGATACTGAAAAAGTGCAGCTTTTTTATAAGGAAGGTTTTAAATACAGGGCCATAGATCCCTTTTACAGTTTTGAATGTGCAGAATGGGCTGAAAAGAGCGCTAATGAATCTAAAAACCCATATTATTTAGCTAAAGCTTTCAATTTAAAAGGAATTATATTTTACAGAAAAGGGGAGTATCCTAAAGCTTTAAATTATCATCGTAAGGCATTAGAATTTCGAACTAAAATTAAAGATTTAGATGGAATTGTAAAATCGAATATTAATCTGGCAAATATTTACAGCGAACTGAATATGTTTTTGACAGCCGAAGCGAATTACAATTCGGCCTATGAGATTTGTGTTCAAACACAAAACCATCTGCAGGCTACAAATTGTTTAATGAATATGGGTGTTTTATTTGCTACCGCAGCTTCCTTACAAAAAGATTCCATACATTTTTTGAAAGCACAAGATTATTTTAAAAGGGCTTTTCGTTCAGCAAACCAAATGCATCATTACGAATTGATGGCTGAAATATTAAATAACACTGCGGTATTAAATTTAATTCAACAAGAAAATGAAGATGCTGTAGCCAATGGCATGGATGCTTTAAAATTATACGATATTATGGAGTTGGATGCCATGAAGGCCGATGTTTATTTAAACTTAGCATTGGCAAATTTGTATTTAAAAAATGTTAGTTCGGCTAATGATTGCTTAACAAAAGCAGATAGTCTCATTCGATATTTTAACTTAACGGAATCAAAATTACAGTGGTATAATATTGCGGCTAAGGTATAGTATGAAGAAAAAAACCATGAAGCAGCTTTCGGCTATTTAAATTCATTCAAAAATTTGCAGGATAGTATTCGTAAAATAAAAGACCAATTAAGAGTTGAAGTTCAGTTTTTAGGAACTCAAACAGAAACAGAAAGGATTAATCACGAACATAAATTTCCTTATATTTATCTCAATATTTTAGCTATAACAGTATTATTATGCGTTTGGTTAATTATTAAAAACAACAAATGAGTAATAAAAATAAAAAGTCGGATAAAATAATTTACAGCACAAATCCGAATTTCAAAGTGGAGCAGGATGATGGTGAAGAACTTAAAACATTGCCTAACGAAAAGCAACAACTAAAAGTGTATCTCGATAGGCTGGGCGGTGGAAAATTGCTAAGCAGAGTTACGGGCTTTATAGGCAATGAAAAAGATCTGGAAGATTTGGGAAAAATGATAAAACAAAAGTGTGGAGGCGGAGGTTCCGTTAAAAACGGAATAATTTTGATTCAAGGTGATCATCGTGATAAAATCGTGAAATTATTAAACGATTTGAATTACAAAATAAAAAAGGCCGGGGGATGATTTTTTACAATTTAACTTTATCTTTCACTATAAAAGAGGAAGGAAATTCAATTTGTATTTGTTTCAATACTTTAAATGCATCTAATTTAGTTTTATAATCGCCGGCCAATATTACAAAGTTAGGTTGCTGATATTCTTCATAAGTGGCAATTTCTGGGAATTTAGAACTAAATTTACCCCTTGTGTTTTTGGCCTGTTCCCGATCAATTCCAAAATGAATTTTTATTCGGTAACCATCAACACCACCATTATTTAATTTATTATACTCTGATTTTTTTTCTTTCAGTTGAGCCAACTTAAGTTCTTCAACGCCGCTGGTTGAGGTTTGACTGTACAAAATGCCATTCAAAAAAAGGAATATTGCGATTAAAAAACCAACTCTCATTGTGAGAGCTAAGTTACCAATAATTCCTGATACAAATCAATTTAAAAGAACACAGAAAATTAAAGGTTAACAGACATTAACAGCGTATATTTGTAAATAATAGCGTTGTTAAAAGAACGAGATATTTATCAATTTATAACATGTTTGGAATATTTAAAATAAGAAACCTATTACTTCGTATTTTCAGGGGGCTCAGTATTTTGTTTGTTGTAATTGGCTATTACTGGAGAGGCTGGATAGGAAGACCCAGGTATTTTAATTTTTTAATTTCATCAAAATATAAACACAAAGGAATTATTCTTTCTCCTCAAGTTCGTTTACGAATGATGTTGGAAAAACTGGGACCAACCTTTGTGAAATTTGGACAAATACTGGCAGACAGGCCTGACATTGTATCTGAAAAATTAAGAGTTGAACTTAAAAAGTTACAAACAGCAGCAAAACCTTTTGATCATCAGCATGCTATGAAATTAATAGAGGCTGAATTGAGTGCGCCTTTGGATCAGATATTTTCTGAATTTAATCCCGAATGCATTGGCTCTGCATCTTTGGGCCAAGTCTATAAAGGTAAACTCCGGAACGGAGAAATAGTTGTAGTTAAAATTCAAAGGCCCTTCATTAAAGAAAAAATTAATCTTGACTTACAGATATTAGAATACATAGCGCACAAGATTTCGGAGGAATATCCTGAATTTATTGTAATGAATTTGGAAGGCATAGTGCATGAATTTGGAGAAACCATGCGTAATGAGCTGAACTATTTAAATGAAGCTGCTAATGCAAGAAGATTTGGTGAGATGTTTGCTAATGTTCCTCATTGTAAAATTCCAAAAGTATATGTTCACTTAACTACAGCAAGATTGCTGGTATTGGAATATATTGAAGGAATTTCTCCTGACAATTTAATAGAAATAACTGAAAACGGGCTTGATCCAAAACAAGTAGCTGCCAATGGTGTAGATGTATTTTTAAAAATGATTTTTGAAAATGGATTTTTTCACGCTGATCCGCATTCCGGAAATATTTTTGTTATGCCCAATAATGTAATTGGATTAATTGATTTTGGAATGGTGGGTACATTACGTCCTTCACAAATGGAATTTCTGGCCAAGTTTATCAGAGCTATGGATTTAAAAGATAGTGTGATGTTGAGTGAAGCAATATTGTTATTAAATGTGAATTCGAATAAATTCAAGAATAGAGATGATTTGGAATTTATGCTGGATGAAATGATGAAGAAGTATAAGTCTGTTCCGTATGAATATTTGAGTATAGCACAAATAATGGATGAATGTTTGATTATCATCCGCAAGTTTGGATTACAAATTCCCGGTAGCATATTTTTATTGCTTAAGTCTATTGCCACCATTGAAAAAGTTGGATTAAGGCTGGATCCAAGTGTTTCGGTTTCAAATGCAATTCGACCTTATGCTGAGGCTTTGGTAAAAAAACAATATACTTTGCCTCGTGTTGGAAAAGCGCTTTTTAAAACCATTAAAAAATACGCCGAATTAGCTCAAGCATTGCCCGAGGATATCGGTGAAATACTGTACAACATCAAGAGCGGAAAATTAACACACGATATTAAATTAGGTAATAATGAGAACATGAATAAATCAATTCGTCAGGCCGGGGCAACCTTGGCTTTATCGTTATTGGTGAGTTTTTCAATTGCAGGCACAGCAGTTTTAAGGAGTAGAGGCGATACCGGTTTTTTTGTTGATGCAATCTTTTATATTTCCTGCGTTTTGGGCGTAATTATGGCTTTTAAATTACTTGGCCGATTAAAATTTTAATAGTAAAGTTTATCCCTTTAAATGATTAATTATTATTGATTAATCACATGCTTAAAATTCTTCTGTTCCCCGTTTTCAGTTACTCTTAAAATATAAATGCCGGCAGGAAGATTCAATCGCTTCACCTCATTTTGATAGTTGTCGGCTGAAACTTTTCCTAAATACTGTCCCGTCACACTCAATACTTCAATTTGACCATTACTAATTATTAATTCTTTATTACAAGTAATCACCTCAAATGTTTTTTCATGCCCATCCAGATCAGATTGTCTTAAGCGATAGTAATTAATTCCTGGATATGGATTTTTATCTGTAAAACTATAATGTTGGGCGCTAAATGAACTAAGAGAACCTTGCACTTCACCAATATTATCGTAGTTTAACCCATCTATAGTTCTTTCAATGTTAAATTTATTATTTCTGGTTTCATTTAATGTTGTCCAATTCAACCGCATGCCCAGAACCGACGGTTCGCATTCAAAACTTTTGAGTTCAACCGGAAGAATGATAGGAATTATATCATTATTGAATTTTGCTACAAATCCGTCCGATCCTCCGTTTGATGTATTATCAAAGTAAGCACCTAATCCGGGATTTACCATGGGTAAATCAGTAGAATTAGTTTCACCACAAACAAAAATATCGCTATGAAAACTTACGCCAATGCATGCGCCAACAGTTCCGAATAAATGGTCATGTCCGGAACCTCCCCAATAAGTTCCCCAAAGCATAACACCGGCGGGACTAAATTGTACAAGGCAATACGTTCCCTGAGCATCCTTGGTTCCATCATAAAAACTACCTCCGCCTGGATTAAAGGTAGGTGGCGCTGCGGCTCCGTCAGAAACGCCACACATGATTATATTGCCATTAGCATCAATAGTGAGGTTATGCTGACAATGTTCATTATTTGATGAACCGTAATAAGTACTCCAACTCATTGCGCCGTTTTGTTCAAATCTACATAGGTACATATCCCAAGTGCCTCCGTTAATTGTATTGTCAAAAAATGCACCCCCGCCCGGATTTACACAAGGAATATTAGATGACCCGGTTAAAGTGATAAATGCAACATCTCCATCAGGTGCTGTGTTTACAGACATCGATAACCATTCATCACTGCTTCCCCCAATGTAAGTGCTCCATAATTGAACACCTGAAAAATTGAATTGAGAGAGGTAAGCATCGGTTCCACCATTTATTGTATTATCAAAATAATAACTGCCTCCGGGGTTAATGCAAGGTAAGTTCGCCGAATTAGAACATGTTCCTAAATATAATTTGCTGTTGATTCGGTCAACATGTAAATCCATTGAGTAATTCATATCATCCCCGCTTCCGCCAAAAATCGTCGACCATAACATTTGACAATTTGCATTCAGTTTTACAATACATAAATCATCTGCGCCATTTTGGGTATTATCAAAATAGGCGCCTCCACCCGGATTTACCAAAGGGAAATTAGTAGAGTTCATTCTTCCGGCGAAATAAAGATTCCCATTGGCATCACAATCTGCCCCATTACCATGACTCAATCCGCCATCATCGGCCGTTCCACCAACATAGGTGGCGTGTTGCCTTACACCGGCATAATTAAATTTAACTACAAAAAAATCATAGGCTCCACCTAAAGCGGCTTGATAATAAGCTCCGCCACCCATATTCTGCAATGGAAAATTTGCGGAATTGGTTGTACCAACTAACCACAAATCTGTATTTTGACCACAAGCAATGGATATTCCGGTATAACTTGTTGAGCCTTCATTTAAACTTCCGCCGTAAAAGGTAGACCATATGTGTACACCGTTAGTATCAAATTTTGCAATAAAGGCATCGGTACCTCCTCCTAAAGTTGCCTGATAATATGTTCCTCCGCCGGGATTAGTTGTTGGATAAGTTGTACTACTTGTATATCCAGCAATAAATACATATTCTCCAACTGTTGAACAAACTAGTGCTTGTGTTTGTTCTGAACCGGCGCTTCCCCAATAAGTTGACCAATATAATGGAGGATCAATTATCAAAGTTGTTCCGGCTGTAGTTTGGGTACTGATTGTAACGATATTTCCGTTTTGAACATAAGATGCAGGCACTTGCTGGTTAGTTTCTAATTGATAAACAAATAAGTTTTGTTCATTAATTTGACCCATAGGAGTACTTAATTGAATACTGTTACTAGTTACATTTAAGTCGGCGTATTTATATTCTAATAGAATGTTTGCCGGATTTCCTCCCGGGTGAACAATAAATTCGTATTTCAAATGATATTTTGAATCACTGGTAATTACCCAATCAATATTTGGATACACATTTAAGTAAGTTAATTTATAATATCCTTTGGTTTCCATAATTCCAGTAGGACAATGGGCATAATAATAATTAGTAGTATTAAATGCTTGATTTGATTTTTCTACTGTATTTTTATTTAAAGTTGCATTTTTTAAATGCATATCAACGCGCCCATATTCAGTTGTAGGTACAAAATTTGGATCCGGGCTTCCTCCTAATGCAGGATCGTAATTATCCCTATTGTGTTTTACAAAAACATAAGATAACCCGCTATCCGTAATATAAAATTCCATCCCTCTTACACTAGCTTTAAAGTGTACCATATTTGCTGCGTTTCCTTCAGAGGTTTGATATTGTCCGTAGTTAGGAACAAAAGCTAAATTTGTACCCGCATTTAATGCAGGAGTTGTTTTGCTAAATAAAAAATTAGTGGCCAGCAAAAACAGAACGATGTAGATTTTTTTCATCTAATTTTATTTAATCGTTATTAATAAAAGTGCAAAACGCAAAAGCAAGGTAAATTAAAAACCACAGAATATCAATCAATTATATACTAAAACGGTATAGGTTTAGTATATTTACTCTTATAAATCGATTAATATAAGACTATCACACCAATGAAATTAAAGTGAATTATCGTATCGCTTAAAGTTTTGTATTTTTAACGTCTTTAAAAAATTAGTGTTGTAGCGTTTTACCAAGTTGTGAAAAAATAAAAATGTTCTTTTAAATAATTGGTCTGGTAGTTCTCCGCCTGGGCGGAGGATAGAATAGAAGTGTTCTTTGTAAATAATTGGTCTCGTAGTTCAATGGATAGAATAGAAGTTTCCTAAACTTTTGATAGCAGTTCGATTCTGCTCGAGACTACCATGATTTGAATCTTTCAATTTCAAAATTTATACAATCCAAAATCAGCTTTAATAACGAATCTGTAATTATAATCGGTAACTTTATCCATTTAGAAACATAAAGTATTTAATATCAAATAGTTAAGCGTATTTCCCAAATATCAAAACGATTGAGTGAACTTAACTTAATAATGAGTGGTTTTCTTAGGAAAAAAATCATTTTAACATATATTTATAGTCTAAAAATTAAACACAGTGAAAAAATTATTAATTCCTTTCGTTGCACTTTTTTGTTTTGGCAAATTAATTGCTCAACCCGCAGCTCCCAGCTGTCCCACGCAATCAATTTATGCGCATAACGGAACAATAATAAACGGTCATACATTACCGAATGGACCGGCAACAATTGTATTGAATAATTTACCCGGTGGTGCGGGTGGTTTAGCTATTGGCCCTGCTTTTGGTTTTCCGGCTCCTAATCCAACTTGGTGGACAACATCCGGTGGAACGTATTGGTATTATAACAACGGTGGAACCTGGTCTAATACGGGTAATGCGGTTGTTGGTGGTGGAGCCGTTAACATTGGTGGCGGTGCTACAAAAATTTATAATTTGATTGGTGCTTCGGGACAAATCTGGCAGTACACCGGAGCAGGTCCGGGTACTTTACTTACTACACTAGTTCCGGCATTTTCGGGTCAAGGTCCATATGATGTGGTTTGTGACATGGCAGATAACTTTTATATTTTAAAAGCTTCGCCTGGCGCACAACAAGGTATTTATTGTTACAACATTAATGGAGTATTAACCTGTTCTTGGTCAATTTCCGGAATGATTAATCAAACAGCAGGTGGTGGTTTTTCTATTTTAACTACTACAAATCCGGCCATTCATAGAATGTATTACAATAGTAATGGAACAGATTATATTGGAAATATTATTCCTGGTCAAGCAAATATTATTAGTACTGTGCAAGCATTACCCGGAGGAGGTGATTATGCTTGCTGTGCTTTACCAATTCCAACGGGATCAATTATTGCGCCTAATGGCGGGACTTTAACGTGTAATCTTCCTCAAATACCTTTGGTTGCTCAAGTAAATGGAAATGCAAGTTTAGGTTGGACCGGCGGATATAACACACCAACAACAGCTCCTGTAAGTCCTACTTGTGGTACAATAAATTGGGCGGGGCCCGGTATAGTAAGCGGACAAGGTACTCCAACAATTCAAGTGAATCAACCGGGAGTTTATTCCTACACTTTATTTGGTTGTAACGGTTGTCCGGGTTACACAATCACAGCTACTTTCACGGTAATTGGTCAAGGTGGTTTAATGGTTCCTATTATTACTGCACCAACTTGTTTTACAGGACCAAGTACCATGTCGGTTTCGCCGAATAACTTTACCAATACAGTTTTATGGTCCGGTCCGGGTATTGTTGGGCCTAATAATACATTTACTATTAATTTTAATTTACCGGGAACATATACGGCTGTGGTTTCATCAGGAACAAATTGCAGTGGAACCGGAACCGTTTATGTCAGTCCATCTCCTACCGTAACCGGCATTGCTAGTCCAACAATTATTTGTAATGGAGGTTCATCATCCCTTACTGCCAGCGGTGCGGGTGTTGGCGGTACGTATACTTGGGATCCGGGTGCAATTCCGGGTTCTACTTTAGTTGTTTCGCCAACTGTTTCTACTATTTATACAGTAACAGGAACTAGTAGTGTGGGTTGTACGGGCACAGGTACCGTGCTGGTTAATGTTGGAATAACTCCTACCATTATAGCCACTCCAAGCCCTTCAGCCATTTGTATTGGAAATAGTGCCAATGTTACACTGAGTGGAGCTGCAAATTACACTACAACACCGGGTGGATTTTTAACTAATTTCTTCAATGTAGCACCAATGGTTACTACCAATTACAATGTTTTAGGAACATCAGTTGACGGTTGTACCAATACGGCGAATTTCCAGATTATCGTGAATCCGCTTCCAACAGTAACTGTAAACAGCCCAACGATCTGCAGTGGTCAGCCATTGAATTTGCTCGCTCAAGGTGCTGCAACATATAGCTGGACAGGTCCACAAGGATTTACTTCGAATTTACCGAATCCAGTTATCCCGAATGCTCAACCTAACATGACGGGTCAGTATTTTGTGAATGCATTAAGTATTGATGGTTGTACGGGTACAGCCGTTGCTAACGTTTCGATCATTCCCGTTCCTGCTCCTGTTATTATTGGTGATATCCCATGTTATGGAGGAACTTTGAATTTAAGCGGAAGTGGTGCCTTATCTTATACTTGGACAGGCCCGAATGGATTTTATAGTAATCTTCCTGCGGTGAGTATTCCTAGTGTTACTCAGTTAGAAGCCGGTGTTTATACTTTAAGTGTTTCCATCGGGTTCTGTACAAGCTTTGCAACCTATGACGCAACGGTTCGCGCATTACCGATTCCAACATTAACAACCAATGCACCTGTTTGTGCAAAATCACCGATGATGATCAGTGGTACAGGCGGATTGAGTTATGTTTGGTATGGCCCGAATAATTTCTCACATGTAGGAAATAATATTAATGTGAATGCATATATGACACATGTTGGAACATTTACAGCAGTTGTTACAGATAATTTTGGTTGCGTAGGCTCAAATACCATTGCCATAAGTGTATATCCATTACCATTTGTAGGAACGATCGGATCTACAGTTTGTGCGAATAAAACGGCTACATTAGTTGCTGCGGGAGGTGTTACATACAGTTGGACTGGTCCGGGTGGATTTACGGCAAGTACAGGAACAACCTATATTCCTAACGCAAGCCCAATTCATATGGGTGAGTATTCAGTAACAGTGACAGATATTAATAATTGTGTGAATACAGGCGTGGTTCAATTATCGGTTAATCCTATGCCAACTGTTACAGCAAATTATAGTGGCCCAATTTGTGCGGGAAAAAATATACAATTAAACGCAAGCGCTCAAAATGCATTGCTTTATAGTTGGAATGGTCCACTCAACTTCTTATCCGTATTGCAAAATCCTCCACTGGAGAATCTTCAGCCTAATGCTTCCGGTATATATACTGTGTTTGTGCATGACGCTATAGGCTGTGAGGCTTATGCATTTGTAGAAGTTTTAGTAAGGCCTTTACCTAACTTAAATATAACTTCTGATAAATTGGAAAGTTGTGTTCCGTTATGCATTAATTTAGGTCAACAAACTTTTAATCAGATAGTATCTACTAATTGGCATTTAGGAAACGGAGCAGTTGGTAACGGCTCAGTAGCGGCTAATTGTTTCACTAAGCCCGGACATTATGTTATTTATGCTAATTATATGGATAATTATGGTTGTGAAAATACTTCTTCAATAGCGGTAAACGCCTGGCCGATACCGGTTGCAGATTTTAACTTCACGCCAACTAAACCAATCATCAACGAATCTATTGAATTTACAGATGCATCCAGGGAAGCGGAGATTACAAACTGGACCTGGAATTTCTCACATCTAAGCACTAAGCCTTATTTCAGCTCAGTAGTGAATTTGTCATACTCAGATCCGGGAAGTTATGCAGCTGCTTTAATAGTGAAAAGTAATCATGGTTGTATTGATACGGTAGTTAAATCATTAATTGTTGGAGATGATTTCGGAATTTATGTGCCTGATGTTTTCTCTCCAAACGGAGATGGGATTAACGATGTGTTCCAGCCTAAAGGATTCGGAATTAATCAATACGAGATGCATATTTTTGACCGTTGGGGCGAGCGTTTATTCAGCACTACTGATTTTGAACAAGGATGGAATGGAACATACGCGAAAAGAGGAAGTGAAATTTTGAAACAAGATGTTTATGTTTGGAAAATTAAATTGGTAAACACATTTGGAAAATCAAAAGAGTTTACCGGAAAAGTTACATTGATTAAATAAAATTATACTTATTTATTTAAAAGCCTTTATCAATTGATAAAGGCTTTTTATTTATATCGTAATTCAGAATTTTTAATGACAAATGTATGACTGTAAAAAGTTTAAAATATTTACATTTGCCCATGTTAAAAAATGATCTAATATTGAAAGCTGCCTGTGGTGAAGAAGTAGAAAGAGCACCGGTGTGGTTAATGCGCCAAGCAGGAAGAGTTTTGCCGGAATACAGAGCCGTTAGAAGTAAAGCAAAAAATTTTATTGATTTTGTAAAAAATCCGGAACTTGCTTGTGAAGTAACAATTCAACCGGTTGATATTTTAGGCGTTGATGCGGCTATTATATTCAGCGATATTTTAGTGATACCCGAGGCTATGGGTTTACCTTATGAAATGAAAGAGGCTGTGGGTCCGCGATTTGAAAAAACGATAAAGACTAAAAAAGACATTGAAGAATTACGAATTGCTGAAGCAGGAGATTTGGATTATGTGATGCAGGCACTTAAACTCACAAAAAAAGAATTGAATCAACGTGTACCATTAATTGGATTTTGTGGCGCACCATGGACCTTATTTGCTTATATGATTGAGGGTGGAGGAAGCAAAACATTTAGTAAAGCCAAACAATTTTTATATACCGAACCCGAGCTTTCCCATTTACTTCTTGATAAAATCACAAGCAGCTCTATCAATTATTTAAAAGGGCAGGTGAAGTCCGGAGCAGATATGTTGCAAATTTTTGATTCCTGGGCCGGTGTATTAAGTGAAAAGATGTATTATGAATTTTCACTCAAATACATTTCAATGATCTGTGACGCGCTTTCGTCATTGGTTCCGGTTACAGTTTTCGCAAAAGATGCGCATTATGCTTTGAAAAAGATCAGCGAAACAAAATGCAGTTCAATTGGATTAGACTGGACCATCGATCCACTCAATGCGCGTAAGGAATCCGGCAACAAAACACTTCAAGGCAATACGGACCCTTGTTTGTTGTATGCAGACGAAAAAAAGATTTTGCATGAAACTCAAACCATGTTAAAAGCGTTTGGAAAGAATAAATACATCTGTAATTTAGGTCATGGTTTATATCCCGATATTGATAAAGAAAAAGTAAAATATTTTGTAGATGTGGTGAAGCAGTATAAGTGGGAGAATTAAACTTTTACTCCCAACATACAAATATCATCCACCTGTTCCTGATCACCTCTCCATTCTTCGAAAAAGGAATCCAGTTTTTCTTTTTGATCTCCCAAAGGCAATTCGCTAATTAATTTTAATTTTTCTTTGAGCGGTTTGTACATTAATTTTTTCCCTTTTGGGCCACCAAACTGATCAGCATAACCATCCGTGTAAATAACAATTACATCTCCTTTTTTCACTTGGAGTTCATGCAGTGTAAAGGCTTTATCAGTCACTCCTTTTCCAATCGGCATTTTGTCGGCTGCACATTCAATAATTTCATTGCTGCTAATTATTACCGGGGCATTGTGTGCAGCCGAATAATCGTATTCGCCGGTTTTAATATTTTTGCGTAATAATACGCCGTCCATTCCATCTTGCCTGCCATCTTTCGATAAATTGGCAATTAATCTTTCACGCACAAAATTCATAATTTCATGTGGTTCTTCAATGTGACGCATATTAATTGCTTCATTTAAAAAAGCCATATTGAGTAAACTCATAAATGCGCCCGGAACACCATGACCCGTACTGTCACAAATGGCAATGTAAAAATATTTTTCATTTTTGGTAGCCCAATAAAAATCACCACTCACAATATCCTTGGGTTTAAATAATAAAAAGTGATCGGGTAAATATTTATTTAAAAATTTATCGGTAGCTAATAAGGTATCTTGAATACGCTTCGCATAGTTTAAACTATCAATATGCTCTTTTTGTTTGTGTAAAATAATTTGATTTTGTGATTGAACCTCTTTTGTTCTTTCTTTTACTTTATCTTCTAACCCATGAATTAAATCACTCAAAGAAGCTTGCATCATTCTAAAACTATCCGCAAGTGAACCAATTTCATCACTGCGATTAATATTTATTTTTACATCCAAGTTTCCTTTCGATAATTCAACAGCATCGTGTTTTAGTTCTTTTAAAGGCTTAGTAATTTGTCGACTAACAATCACGGAGGCAATCAACATTAAAATCAGCATGACAAAAAAAGCTTTAATAATGGTCATTTTTAAAGTTTCGGTTGAGGAAAAGGCTTCATCTTCATCAATTTCACTCATAATTACCCAATTCATCCCAAAAATACTTAATGGTTTAAAGGCGGATAAAACCGGCACACCCCTATAATCTTTAAACAACAAATTATTAGAATGACCTTTTAAGGCATCGTCAGTTCCAATTGTTTTAACTTCTTGCAAACCTACGGAAGAATTGAAAGTTCGGATTTTACTAATAGTGGCGCGTGGTGTGCCAATGCTTTTTAGCATTTTAAAATAATTGCTGCTGTCTTCAATTAAAAAGCGCGATTGATTTCGGAGTGTGTAATTTTCACCTACAATATAGGTTTCACCCGTTTTTCCGAGCCCAACTTTTTCCCACTCTTTATCATTGGTCATGATTTTATTAATATTATCAATCGGCATTTGAAAAACAAGCACACCAATTATTTTACCTTTTTCATATATTGGCGTACCCATAAAAGAGGCGTGTGCATTATAAGAGGGCAAGTACTCACTAAAATCAACCAAGGCGGCTTCATTTTTATTGCCAATGTGCAGCGCCTTTTTATAACAAAGCGCCAAATTGGTATTTACAAAAGGTCCATCAGTTAATGAAGATGCAAAATCAGTTTCTTTATAAACCGAATAAATTACAGCGCCATTCACATCAATTAAAAAAATGTCGTAATATCCAAATCTTTCTAAAAAACTACGAATAACGGGATGGTATTTAATATGTGCCGAATTGTAAGTACACTTTACGGGTATGGTATCCATTAAATGTTTTTTCCCCAATTCATTGGGGTTGGAGGCTAGGTAAAAATCCTGTAAAATAATAGTATTGGGCTTACGAGAGAACACACTTTTTGGATTCACCGAAATTCCTTTTTGATCAAGATAGGGCGTAAATGCGGAATCAATATACTCGTTAATATGGGTAGCCGAAGCCGTTAATTGTCCGGGTTTTTTAATTTCTTCCGTTATGTTATAATAGCCTTTTTTAAACTCATTCATGGCCTCGGCTATAAAAGGATCCTCTGCCAAAGCAATTAATTGATCGCGAATTTGCGAAAAATAGGCAGTTAATTGACTAGCCTTCATTTCACGAACGGCAATTAGTTTATTAAAAGATTCTTCTTTTAAAGTGGCTCTTGCATTATAATAACTGATTGCGCCGGTTACCAACATAGCCGTAATGGCTACTATAAAAAAGGTAATGGTTAGTTTAACGGCAATTTTCATATAAATGAAAGTAGAATTTATAAAATTCGTTATTTATCCGACAATAAACAATCTTAGGGGTCAATAATGCATTAAAATCTCAATTTCTTATTAAATAACATGAATTAACTAAAAAATTTGCATCAAAAATTTCGTACATTTGCGCCCTTAAAACCAATTCATGTCAAGGATTAAAAACATTGCAATTATTGCCCACGTTGACCACGGTAAAACTACTTTGGTTGACAAAATTTTACATACCTGTAAGCTGTTTAGAGAAAATCAAGCAACCGGTGAACTTATCCTTGATAATAATGACCTGGAAAGAGAGCGGGGAATTACTATCCTCGCAAAAAATGTTTCCGTTCAATATAAAGGAACTAAAATTAATATTATTGATACGCCTGGCCACGCCGATTTTGGAGGTGAAGTAGAACGTGTAATGAATATGGCTGATGGGGTATTATTATTAGTGGATGCTTTTGAAGGTCCCATGCCTCAAACCCGATTTGTTACTCAAAAAGCAATTAGTGCCGGTAAAAAAGCAATTTTAGTAATTAATAAAGTAGATAAGCCGAATTGTCGCCCCGATGAGGTACATGATCAGGTTTTTGATTTGTTTTTTAATTTGGAAGCAACGGAAGATCAACTTGATTTTCCAACAGTTTACGGTTCAAGTAAACAAGGTTGGATGGGTCCGGATTACAAAAACCCTACGGAAGATATTACGTACTTACTAGATGTGATTCTTGAAAAAATTCCGGATGCTCCGGTTCGCGAAGGAACTTTACAAATTCAAATCACTTCTTTAGATTATTCTTCTTTTATTGGAAGGATTGCAATCGGACGTGTTTATCGCGGAACAATTAAGGAGAATATGCCGGTTAGCGTGGTTAAACGTGACGGAAGAATTTTAAAATCGAGAGTGAAAGAACTTTTTGTTTTTGATGGTTTAGGAAAAATTAAAGTAACTGAAGTTTGCGCAGGAGATATTTGTGCATTTACCGGCATTGAAGGTTTTGAGATTGGCGATACTGTTGCGGATTTCGAAAACCCTGAAGGTTTGCCGGTAATAAATATCGATGAACCAACGATGAGTATGTTATTTACCATTAATAACTCACCATTTTTTGGTAAGGACGGAAAATATGTAACATCTCGTCACTTACGTGATCGTTTAATGAAAGAACTTGAAAAAAATCTAGCATTAAGAGTGGAAGAAACAGGTTCGCCGGATTCATACTTAGTTTTTGGAAGAGGAATTCTTCACTTATCGGTATTAATTGAAACTATGCGCCGTGAAGGGTATGAATTGCAAGTAGGCCAACCACAGGTAATAGTTAAAGAAATAGATGGAGTAAAATGTGAACCCGTTGAAGTGCTCACCATTGATGTTCCACAAGAATCTTCTAGTAAAGTAATTGATTTAGTTACACAACGAAAAGGGGATATGCTTATTATGGAACCGAAAGGTGACTTAATACACATTGAATTTGAAATTCCAAGTCGCGGTATAATTGGTTTAAGAAATAATATTTTAACCGCCACTGCCGGAGAGGCAATCATGGCTCATCGTTTTAAAGCTTTTGAACCTTGGAAGGGAGTAATACCAAATCGCATTGCCGGAGTTTTATTAAGTAAAGAAAGAGGAACTTCCGTAGCCTACAGTATTGATAAATTACAGGATAGAGGAAAATTCTTTATTGATCCGGGTGAAGAAATTTATCCGGGAATGGTAGTGGGTGAGCATATTCGTCCTGACGATTTAGTGATTAATCTTTGCGGAGAAAAAAAATTAACCAATATGCGTGCAAGCGGTACAGATGAAAAAATGAGAATTGCACCTAAAGTAAAATTCAGTTTAGAAGAGGCTATGGAATATATTCAAGGTGATGAATATGTAGAAATTACACCAAATAATATTCGTATGCGCAAAATTATTTTAGATGAAAACGAACGTAAACGTGTTTCTAAACATGCCGAGGCATAAAATTTTAATTTATCTTTTATTCATAAAAAAAGGGAACCAATTTGGTTCCCTTTTTTGTTATTTGAAAAATTATTACCCTTTTATAACTTTTATAATTCTTAGATTATTTTTTTCATCAGAAACAGATATGAAATAAATCCCTTGAACCATATTTTGTAAACTTACCTCATGTTTGGTTGTACTATTTAATTTTTCAGAATAAATTTCTTGTCCGAGAATATTTTCTATTTTAATATTTCCGTTAAATAAAACAGAAAACTCAAGATATAATTTATCTATTGCGGGGTTAGGGTAAATTTGTAAATCATTTAATTGATTTAACTCAGAAACAGAGGTACACAAATTCACAACTAAATCTAATGTTTTTGTGCCTTGGCAAACAGATCCGTTACTTCCGGTAATGGTATATTGCGTAGTTGTAGAAGGGGAAACAGTAACAAAAGTGTTTGTTATGCTTCCGGGATTTGTGGTGTAACTGGTTGCTCCTCCAATAGTAATGGTTACTGTTTCACCAACACAAATTGCTGTTGAAGATTGGAAAGCAATGATGTTTGGAGCATTTACAACACTTAAAGTTCCAACGCCATTATTATTACAAGTTCCATTGGTTCCGGTAACCGTATAGTTGGTGGTTGAGCCCGGATTCAATGCTTGAATACTTCCTGTTAATCCACCGGGATTCCACGTATATGCATTAGCACCTGAAGCCGTTAAGGTAGCTCCGCCACTTCCACTGCAAACGGACGCAGATGTAACAGCTACATTCGGTCCGGAAATAACATTTACTGTTCTTGTTGTTACATTAGAGCCTATTCCGTTAATAGCTTGTAAGGTGATAGTTTTTACACCCGGAGTAGCATAACTGGTGGTTGCATTTTGTGTAGTTGCTGTTGCAGGTGATCCTCCTGTCATAGTCCATAGCCATTGATTAGGATTGTTAGCTGAATTATCATTTAAATTAATTACTTGTCCAGTGCAAACCGGAGAAGTTACATTAAATGATGCTACCGGTGCTGCCAAATTACAACTGCCCGGTGTTAATGCTACCATGATTGGATTTCCGCAAACTGCTCCGGATAAATTTCTAGTCATTACTGCATTTCCTCCGGCAATATCATTTACATTTAAGGTGTTTTTTATTTGACCACCACCAATAGAATAATGCATTACTCCCAAGTTATTAATAACGTGGGATAATTGATGACCATGTCCTAATTCGTGTAAAACAACCGACTCAAAATCAAATTGAGAACCACCAACGGGTCCTGCTCCATATTGCCAGTTTGTTCCACTGTCAAATACAATATCCAATTCAGTTACATGCCATCTCCAGGTGCCACCTGAAAAGCAACCGCTGAAATAAGAAGTACATCTTCCTAAAACGCCGCCCGGTAATTCTCCTCCAATATCAAAACGTATTACGTTTGTGCCATCAGAAGCTATTGTATTCACAGCAGTGGTTGCTCCAATTTGCCAATTGATATAGGTATTACATCTCCAGGTAACAAATGCGGTTTGAAAATCATTTTTTGCCGGAGTATTGGAGTCAAATCCGGTAAACATTCTCCAGGTCATTCCACCAGAACCATTTAAACCATGATGACGGGTGTCGAATATTTTTTGAGCAGTTAGTGTGCTGGTCGTAAATATATTTAAATGCCCATAAGTAACGGTTAAACTAGACGGGCTAACGTTTGGTGTACCGCCAATATTTACGGTAAAGGTTCCTGATCCAGCCTGACCACTCATAACGCCGGCGGTACTCGTAGTTCGGGAAGGAATTTGCACTACTATTTGTGTATTGCTCCAAGATATATATTGTGTAGAGTGCGGAGTTATGTTTGTTGCACCGCCATCATCCGCATTTCTGAATTGCACAAAATTGGCGCCTTGAGTTGCACCAAAGCCTGTGCCTGTTATAGTTAACTGACTTGCCGTACCGGCGGTAATATTATTCGGCGAAAATGCAGTTACCGGCATAGCCATAATTTGGTTAGCTCCTAAAAATTTAGATTGCGGATTTAAGTCTTTAAAATCTGCTAAGGATTTATTTAATAATGAGGCCAACTCATTTTTCAATTCAACATTAATCTGCTTATATGCTTTAAAGGGAGTGTTAGCAGAACCATCTACATTAAATTTTATAAATCCCTGAGGATCGCCATAAGCTTCATAAGTGTTATAACCATGCTGATTGGGTAGGGCAGAAGTATTCAACATAAACACACCATGCTCTTCAGCCGATAGTATTAAGGCAGGCTCAACTTCAATTTTAAAAGATTCAACTATTCCACCTTGCGTAATCACTTCTACAAAAGATTGAGATACGCTTCCTTTTAAAATTTGATCAACCCGAATGAGATTTGAAGTATAAATATAGTCATGGGCTGTATTCCAAAATGCTTTTTTAGAAATTACTTCACCTTCTATTATAAGTGAACTGTTGTTTACCTTTTCGTTTGATGAAATAGGTACTAACATACATTGAGCATGTGTTAAGATTGCGCTCAATAAAAAGAATAGGGTAGAATAAATTTTTTTCATGGTATATTTTTATATGACCGAATGTATTTAAAAAAAGGATTCAAAACAAACCGCTCGTCTATTTTCTGAAATCCAGCCTTTTAGGCTGAATAAACAGTTAGATGTTAAAATCAATTTGAGTATAACCCTCAATTAACCACTTCGATGAATAGTTTTGATACCAGTTATTTACTTTATTTCTCATGGCTTTAAAATCTAAAAAGGCAAGTATCGGAGCACGAAAAATCTTTGTTTTGGATACCTCTGTTATCATCTACGACCACACCGCAATTAAAAATTTTGCAGAACATGATGTGGTTATACCTATAACTGTTTTGGAAGAACTGGACAACTTCAAAAAAGGAAACGATACTAAAAACTACGCGGCCAGAGAATTCACGAGATATGTAGACAAATTAAGCGGTAAAAACTCTTTACAAGACTGGACACCCATAAATGGTCCGAATAGAGGAAAGTTTAAAATCGAAATGCATTCGAAAAGCACCGTAAACGCCGAAAAGATTTTTGATGATCGAAAAGCTGATCATCGTATATTAAACACGGCTTTATACGTTTCAGAACAGAATCCCGGCAGAAAAGTTATTTTAGTAACTAAGGATATTAATTTACGCATTAAAGCAAAAGGATTGAATTTGCAAGCGGAAGATTATGAAACCGGTAAAATAAAAGAGGTAGATGAATTATATAGCGGATATTCTGAAATTAATAAGGTAGACAATAACAATATTGCGGCCATTTATAATCAAGGAAATTGTAAAGCCAGCGCTGTGCTAAAAAAGACAAAAAGCTTACCTAATCAATACTATATTTTAAAAAACGGATCGCAAAGTGTTTTAGCCAGATATAATCAAGAAGAGGAAACCATGGAGCGTGTAATTAAAACCGCGGCTTTTGGTGTAATTCCAAAAAATGCAGAGCAGTCTTTTGCATTAGATGCAATCATGAATCCGGATATTAAGTTGGTTACAATTCAAGGGGTAGCCGGTACCGGAAAAACTTTATTATCGCTGGCCGGCGCTTTGGAGCTAAGAAGAAACTACCATCAAATATATTTAGCGCGCCCAATTGTTCCCTTGAGTAATAAGGATATTGGTTATTTACCGGGAGATGTAAATAGTAAGTTGAATCCTTACATGGAACCGCTTTGGGATAATTTAAAATATATAAGAAGTCAGTTTAGTGAAAAGGATAAAGAGCATAAACAGCTCAATGAGATGGTGGAATCTCAAAAATTAGTGGTTTGTCCATTAGCTTATATACGCGGAAGAAGTTTAAGTAATGTTTTTTTTATTGTGGATGAAGCGCAGAACTTAACGCCACACGAAGTAAAAACCATTATTACGCGGGCGGGGGAGAATACCAAAATTGTTTTTACAGGCGATGTTCATCAAATAGATACTCCATACTTAGATGCACAAAGTAATGGCCTAAGTTATTTGATTGATAAGGTTAAAGGACAACCGCTTTATGCGCATATTACTTTAGAAAAAGGAGAGAGAAGTGCATTAGCTAATTTGGCGAATGATTTATTGTAAGAAGAAAAATTACTTAAAATAATACGTATAGCCAAGTATGAGCGAAATGGATTTATAGTCTACAAATGCATGTCGATCATAAGTGTCACCGGCCAAGTTAAATTCCTCTGAAGGTTCTTTTAAATTAACCAATTGTTCCTGTGGCGAAACAGCGTTAGACCAGGCGTAACCTATGCCGATGGACACGTCAGATTTTTTCTTTTTATACTTGGCCCCAAGTGTTATGTGGTATAAGTCCCAATCTGTTTGATTTACAATCATGCCTACATCGCCGGTTTTTCTCGTGTTATTTTCTCCTATGCTACTTGACCAATTTGTTCTGAAACTACTCATGGCTGTAAGTTTTGAATTAATGTGATATTGATAAGCAAAGGCAAAATTAGTTACACCTAATGTTCCGCCATATACATGCATTAAATCGAAACTCGAAACTCCAAATTTTGATTTTTTTGGTCGCATAACTTCTCTGTCTTCAGGTTCAATTAAACTGTAATCCCATATTTCGGCAAACCACTCCATACTAAAGGAAAGAGAACTTCTTTTGAAAATATACTCAAAACCAGCACTGATAGAGGTTGGCGACTTATAATTTACCTGTAGATTATTTTCATCTGTGGTTTGTCTGTCGTTAATTACATAACTATGTAAATTTGTTCTAAATGAATCGGCTTTTACAACAAGATTAGCATAGTTTACCGCGCCAACGGTGTAGCTTGTTAAGTTCTGATTATCTAAATTTAAATTATTGTATTGAACATCTCTGATGATAGAGCCCGAAGAAAATATTTTAAATCCGGGTGTTGTAATTCCAAAACCAAACTTAAACTTTTTATAATCAAATGCTAATCCCATTTTTGCAAATCCTCTCATGTGAGTATAGTTAATTGATTGTACATCACTGAATGAGATAACCGGCGATACAAAAAGTGAGTAAAATGAAGTATCGTCAGGTGATACTCTCGAAATAAATGAATACTCTAAGCTTTGATCCCTTAACGCTCCAAATAATGTAATGCCCGCAGATATATGTTCGTTTAATTTATATGCCCAGGCACCTCCAAACCATTGTTCATTCAAAGCGCTTTTTAAATTAAACTGACCAATGTAATCCTGATTTCCCGCACAATTACTATCCGGTAGTATTTTCATTTCAGAATCATTTCGTGCCGACATTTTCATCCCCGTTTGGTCCTTCGTTAGAATAGCATAGCCAAACGAATGCCTTGGTAATTTTTTTAATTTAAAAATCCCGGTCATTATTAAAGGTATAATGCGAGTTTGATTTGATTTAAGGTCGTATCCCTCACCTGCACCTCCTTTGATGTTTAAAATATCATATTGGTAACCGGTAGCACTAACAGAAAGCGCATTCGTATCAATTAAGGCCAAAGCTCCGGGATTATAATAAACTGCGCTATTATCTCTTACACCTCCAACTACAGCTCCGCCTAATAAGGCTGATCGTGGGCCGAATTGATTTGTCCAATAATGCGTATCCTGACCACATAAATTTAAAGCAATAAATAATAAATTAAATGAAATTAAATACCCAATTTTTTGATTCATAACTAATACTTTCGGATAAATATAAAAGAAAATATTTAGTTATGCAGTTCTTTTTCTGAATCCTTTTTTAACCTGGTTAAAATCTAAATAGTAAAGTAATTTTATTGATAACAAATTATCCTGCGGCGAATTTAATGAACTTCTAAAATTGGTGTAATAATCGAATTCCATTTGATTAACCCTGCTCAACAAAGCGCTTTTCCAAACAATATTTAATTCACTGCCGGGAGCAAATTGCCAGAAATAAACCACATCAATATTGAACGCATTAAAATTTACATCGTGGTTATTTGAATAATTGCTCACTTGTAATTTGCCATTACTTAATAAAGTATAATACTGCAAATATTTAGCGGTTGACCAATAATGACGCATTCTAAAAGTAACGGCCATTTTATTATTGAATTTTAAAGCCCCGGAGAAAATGTTACTAACGGTTTGCAGATTTCTTCTTCCAAAGGTAATTGTATCGGTTAAGTAATTGTAATTAACAAATCCAATGTTGTCATCTTGCAACGTGTTCGAAACCTCATAGATAAATGAAAGCTTGTCGTTTACCCGATAACGAGGTGAAATAGAAATTGAATTATCCGTACGTAAATTTTCAATAAAGTATTTATAGTTTGCTCTTATGTCTAAGGCAAATTTTTTACGATAGTCACTTGAAATAAATCCACCCATATTATAATTGATCGGAAATTCATAATATCTCCCTTGAATACGTGCTTCATAATAATCATAGGTTAGTATGGGCTCAATACCATAATCTATTCCGCAGGTAAAAAAATGTTTTGTAAAAGTAGTATTGCTATTACCGTACACTCCAAAATTCCAAAAAGCATTTGGATTAAACATGCGTTGATACACTACACGTAAGGTATTGTTTAAATTATTTACTTTCCAAAAGGGTTTAAAAATCCGGTAATGTAACACCAACCCGGCTTCTGTATTATTCCTCATATTAAGAATTCCTAAATCATTGGGATCAAATTGATCAGAATTTATGGTGTGATAAACATTATAAGTAAATTGTCCTCCGTTTTTTCCCCCTTCAAAATGTGTTTGATAACCGCTATAAGGAGTTGATTCTCCCGGATTAAAAATATTACTCATAACTCCTTTGCCGCTTATGGTGTACTTGTTGGTTTTTGTATTGAAGCGAAATAAACCACCACTTACATTGGCATCGCGGTAATGCCCTTCGCGTGTTACATTGGTATTAATTAGCGTAACAAAAGAGTTGTTAGGCAAGAATTGATCAAACACTGTGATGTTATAATTGGTAAGTGGTGATGTTAATATATTACGGGTGTGTCCGGTACTGTCTTGCAATGTTCCATAGGTGTTATTCGCAACCCCATTAAATATTCCTATCCCCAGTTTTTTGGCTGTTCTTCCCGAAAATTTTGTGGCATTCAACAATTGGGTTTGAGAAGGATTTTTGATAATTTTTTCATCCGGTTTTTGTTCAGCAAAAATTCGGCCGGCATCATAAGGAACACCGCCAACTCTTCTGGAATAAAACAACCCACCTTTATTAAACAATTCTGTTCCTTCTGTAAAAAAAGGTCTTCTTTCCTGAAACTGTACTTCAAATTGGGTTAGATTGAGCACTTGATTATCGGATTGCACCTGACTGAAATCCGGAACCAGCGTCATATCTAATGTAAACGCATCATTGATTCCGTATTTTACATCCATACCACCGCTCATATTATAAGTGAAGTCCTTAATGTCCTTATCCTGATGAGGATAGTGATTCGCAATTCCTGCAACATAAGGTGTTAAGGAAAGACGAACAGGAGGTTTAATATTTTCGATGCCGGTTAAATCTCCAAATTGTCTAACCAAAGCCGCTATTTTCGGATCAATGGGATTCCAGAATGAATTTTCACGTTTTCTTCTTATTTTTCTTATAAAATTTATTCCCCAGGTTTGTTGTTCTTTATCTGAAAAACGAATAGCAGAATATGGAATTTTCATTTCAATATACCATCCGTTTCCGTTAATTTTCACCTCGCTTAACCATACAGCATTCCAATTAAAATCCTGATTGTTCTCGCTATAACGTGCGTCAATCTGGGTGCCGGCTGAGGTAACAAAAAAACCAAAGGCATTAATATCGTCGTTATAGGTATCCAAAAAAACACCAAATAATTCGGCATTGGCTTCATTATCCCTAACGCTTAATTCTTTTAAAATACTATCCGTTGAGGTATCAAAACATTTCGCAAAAATATAAATGGCATCATCATCATAAACCAATTTTACTTCCGTTTCTAATTCCGATTCCACTCCGGGGTGCAAATCACGTTGTATAAAATTTTTCGCAATATCTACTCCATTCCAACAACTATCTGCATCTAAACCATCAATTTTTGGAGTTTTATAAATACGTATGGCTTTCAATTCCTTTACCTGAGTATGAGAAATTAATGGCATTAAAATTATACTTATGAAAACGATAAATTTCACTCTATAAAATTACTTATAGGATTATTAACTTACATCACCCCAAATAGGGGAAAGCGATTTAACAGAATCTAATTCTATTATTGGGTTGTATTTTTTTATACTGTAAATTATCTTTAACTTGGTATTCCTTTGAAAAACGTTATAACAATAGTTAATTTACTTATTTCATTCATGGTTTGTGGTCAAAGTAAAATCGATTCTTTGATTTTAAAATCAGCCACCATGAAGGAGGATAGTAATAAAGTGAAAAATTTTATTTTAATTGCCCGAGGATTACTTTATAAGCAACCACCGTTAGCATTAAAGTATGCTGATACTGCTATCTCAATTGCTAAACAAGTAGCTTATTCACGCGGAGAAGCGAAAGCATTGGTAACAAGAGCCATTTACTTTCGGAATAACGCCGATTATAAACCCGGATTTGAAGATTTATTTTCGGCTATTAAGATAACAGAAAAAATAAACGACAAAAGAATAACAGCTTACGCTTATAATAATTTAGGAATACTTTATAAAAACCAAGGAAATTACACCGAGGCAATAAATGCCTTAAATAAGGCTAAACAAATTTATGGCGAATTAAATGATGATTACGGTGTTGCAACTGCAAACAATAATCTTTCTAATGCCTATAGAAGGAACAGTCAATTTGACCTGGCTCTGCAATCCTGTAATGAGGCTTATGTTATTTACGAGAAACTGAAAAATGTTGATGGATTAATTTCAGCTATAGCAGGTATGGGAGGTATTTATTTAGAGGAAAAGAAAGATTACAAAAAAGCGCTGAATTATTTTAAAAAACAAGAAAGCCTTATATTACCTGACGACATTGGATCAAAGTCAATCACATATCAGAATATTGCTATTTGCTATTTATTTATGAAAGATTATGTAAATGCAACTAAGTATTTAAATTTAGCTATTGAGGCCAATAAAAGTTTAGGAAATAAAATATCACGCCGGGATTTATTGGGACTAAATGCCGAATTAAATGAAGCCAAAGGAAATATTAAAGAGGCTTTAAAGTACTATAAAGAATTTCATTTACTGAGCGACTCACTTTCTAAAATAACTTTTAAAGACGCAACGCTTGAAATGGAAGCAAAATTTCAAAAAGAACAATCGGAAAAAGAAATTAGCTTACTTTCCAATTTAAACGAATTAAAAGACAAGGAAAATGAGGCTCAAAAAAAACAAATCCAATTTAATAAGTTCGTTAATATAGCCGGAATTTTAGTTGCAATTGTCATTGCCTCTTTGGCTCTGTTATTCTATAAAAATTATAAGAAGGCTCAAACCTTAAACGCTTTATTAACCGGTCAAAATCACCAAATAGAAGCACAAAAGAAGGAAATAGTAGATAGCATTCAATATGCTCGCCGAATTCAAAATTCCATCCTCCCTCAAGATGAAGAATTAAAAAAGTGTTTGCCTAATAATTTTGTGATTTATAAACCACGCAATATTGTTAGTGGAGATTTTTATTGGACTTATCATGTTCCCGAAGTGGGTCCGGCCAAAACCCCATTATCTATCATAGCCATGTGCGATTGTACCGGACACGGAGTGCCCGGTGCCTTTATGAGTTTAATCAGTTATACTTTATTAAATCATATTGTTAGACATCCTGACACGAACACACCCGAAACTGTGCTTAACTTTTTATCCAAAGAATTACCTGAGGCCTTGAAGTCGAAAGGACATTCAAGAGATTTGCGGGATGGATTAGATATTGCCGTAGCAGAAATTGATTTTCATAATCTAACCTTAAAATGTTCAATGGCACATATACCGGTATACATTTGTGATGAACAGGGTTTACGATATATCGCTCCGGATAAGCATTCCATTAGTGCCGATAATTATAATCCTGAATTTGAATTTTCATTAAATACAATTAAGCTGAAAAAAGGGGATAGAATTTATTTTTCTACTGACGGATTTGCGGATCAATTCGGTGGCCCAAAAGGAAAAAAATTGAAGTATAAGCAATTGGAAATATTGCTCGAACAAACCTACTCACTCCCACTTGCACAACAAAAAAGTAAGCTGGAAACTTTTTTTAATGAATGGAAGGGCATACTGGAACAAGTAGATGATGTAACACTTTTGGCCGTTGAGGTTTAAAAAAATATTTAAAAGCCTGTTATTATTTAATAATTTTACAACATGCGATTCGATATTATAAGCGCGGTTCCTGATTTACTGGAAAGTTATTTTAATCACTCTATATTAAAACGAGCTATAGCTTCGGGTTTGGTTGAAGTTAATTTAATTAATCTACGCGATTATGCCGTTGAGAATAAACAAAAACAAATTGATGATTATGCTTTTGGTGGTGGGGCAGGTATGGTGCTCATGATTGAGCCCATTGACAAATGTATTTCAAAATTAAAGAAAGAGCGTACATACGACGAAATTATTTATATGAGTCCGGATGGGGAATTGCTCAATCAAAAAATGGCGAATCAAATTTCTTTACAAAAAAATATTATTTTGTTATGCGGCCATTATAAAGGAATTGACGAACGAGTACGCGAACATTTAATTACGCGTGAAGTGAGTATTGGCAATTATGTTTTGAGTGGGGGAGAATTACCTGCTGCCGTTTTAAGTGATGCAGTAATACGTTTGTTGCCCGGAGTTTTAAATGATGAAACCTCAGCTTTAAGCGATTCCTTTCAGGATAATTTATTGGCTCCGCCTGTATTTACACGTCCTTCCGAGTACAATGGCTGGAAAGTGCCCGATATACTAATGAGCGGTCATACCTCTAAAATAGAGCAATGGCGACATGAACAAAGTGTTGAAAGAACCAAAGCAAAACGGCCTGATTTGCTCAAATAGTCCTAATTCTTTCTTCTTTACCTATTTTTTTTTTCTGAATATTTTTCGTTATTTGTCTCTTTAAATTTTAAATATATGAAAGTTGGAATTCCAGCGGAAATTGCGCCTACCGAATTAAGAGTAGCCGCAACTCCAAAAACGGTAAAACGACTCCAAAAACAGGGTTTTGAAGTTTATATTCAGAAAAATGCCGGCCAAAAAGCCAATTTTTCGGATAAAGAATTTGAAGAAGCCGGAGCAAAAATTGTGAATACCGCAGCCGAAATTTACGGCAACTCAGATATTGTATTAAAAGTAAAAGAACCTTCGGTTGAAGAGGTAAACATGATGAAACCGGGTTTGGTTTTGTTAAGTTATTTGTGGCCTGCACAAAATCAGGACTTACTTAAAAAATTAGCAGAACAAAAAGTAAATGCGGTGGCAATGGATGCCATTCCACGTATTTCCAGAGCACAAAAAATGGATGTATTGTCTTCAATGGCTAACATCGCTGGATATAGAGCAGTTATCGAAGGCTCGTTTCATTTCGGGAGATTTTTAAACGGACAAATTACAGCTGCCGGAAAAGTTGAACCCGCAAAAGTTTTAGTTATTGGTGCCGGTGTTGCCGGTTTGGCATCTATTGGTGCCGCCAATTCATTAGGCGCAATAGTTCGTGCTTTTGATACGCGTAAAGAAGTTGCAGAACAAATTGAATCCATGGGTGCTCAATTTCTTACTGTAGAAATTGAAGAAGATGGAGCAACTGCTTCGGGCTACTCAAAAGAAATGAGTAAGGAATTTATTGAAGCGGAAATGAAATTATTTTCTGAGCAAGCCAAAGAAGTTGATATCGTAATTACTACCGCTCAAATTCCGGGTCGACCTGCTCCGAAATTATGGATGGATTATCATGTGGCTGCGATGAAGCCGGGTTCGGTTATTGTGGATTTAGCTGCTTCTACCGGTGGTAACTGTGCCTTTACAAAAAATGGAGAAATTTTTACAACTGATAATGGTGTAACCATAGTAGGTAAATTAAGTCAATTACCCAACCAGGCTTCTCAATTATATGGTAACAACTTATGCCATCTCTTAGATGATATGGGTAAAGCTGATAAATGGAAAATTGACATGGAAGATGCGGTTGTTTCACGCGCCATGGTAACTTACGATGGAAAAATTAATTGGCCTCCGGCTCCATTACAAGTTAGTCCAACTGCCGGTGGTGGTGCTAAAAAAGCTGCTCCTCCCACTGCAGAAGAAATAAAAATTTCAGATGAAGCAAAAGCCAAAAAAACAGCTATTTCTACTTTAATAAGTTTAGCGGTTGTTGGTGGTTTATTGTTATTCGTTGGTGCATTTGCTCCTCCGGCATTTATTCAACATTTCACCGTGTTTGTTTTAGCTGTGTTTGTGGGTTGGCAAGTTATTTCTAATGTATCTCACGCTTTGCATACTCCATTAATGGCCGTAACCAATGCGATTAGCGGAATCATTATTGTAGGAGGATTATTACAAACTAAAAACGATATCAATAATATCATGACCATTCTTGCATCGGTTGCCATCTTAGTGGCCAGTATCAATATAGTGGGAGGATTTGTAGTTACTCACCGTATGTTGAAAATGTTCAAGAAATAATTCAGCAAATAAGAAAATAAAAAAAAGATTTAATTGAGTTTTATGTTTATAGCAAAAGAAATACAAACAGCAGCTTACTTGTTCGCAAGTATTTTGTTTATTTTAAGTTTAAGTGGACTTTCTTCTCAGGAATCTGCTAAGCGCGGTGTCATGTATGGTATTGTGGGTATGATTATCGCCATTATTGCAACTGTATTAGGGCAGGGTGTTGAAGGTCACGTTTATATTATGGCAGCAATTGCAGTTGCTTCAGTAATAGGAATTCTTGTAGCGCGTAAAGTAGAAATGACAGCGATGCCGCAGTTGGTAGCCATCCTGCATAGTTTTGTTGGATTAGCTGCCGTATTGGTTGGTATTGGTTCTTATTTAGATCCAGCTACACAACTTTTAACCGGTGCTGCGCATACCATTCACTTGGTTGAAGTTTTTGCAGGAATATTTATTGGCGCAATAACATTTACCGGTTCAATTATTGCTTGGGGAAAATTAGATGGTAAGGTTCCTTCAAAACCTTGGTCATTCAGCGGTTTGCAACTGATGAATTTAATCTTACTCCTTGCTTCTATAGCCATGGGCGTTCTTTTCTGCCAAGCGGAAGGTACAAGTGGTTTACTTTATTTAGGAATTATGACTGCCATTGCTTCTTTTATCGGTGTTGTTTTAGTAATGGCAATTGGAGGTGGCGATATGCCGGTTGTGGTTTCTATGTTAAACTCTTATTCAGGATGGGCAGCTGCCGCGGCCGGATTTATGTTAGGGAATGATTTATTAATTGTTACCGGCGCACTAGTAGGTAGTTCCGGTGCAATTCTTTCTATGCATATGTGTGAAGCCATGAACCGCTCTTTCTTCTCTGTTATTTTTGCAAGCTCAAGTATGGGACCTAAAGGTGAGAAAAAAGCAATGGAAGGTGAAGTAACTGCATTAAATCACGAAGAGGTTGCAAGCTTATTAAAAGAAGCAAAATCTGTTGTTATTGTTCCGGGTTATGGTATGGCTGTTGCTAAAGCGCAATATCCAATTTTCGATTTGGTACAAACTTTACGCAAGGCCAATAAAAATGTGCGTTTTGCTATTCATCCTGTTGCAGGTCGTTTACCCGGACACATGAATGTGTTATTAGCCGAAGCTAACGTGCCGTACGATATAGTTTTAGAAATGGATGAAATTAATGATGATATGCCGGATACCGATGTGGTAATGGTGATTGGTGCAAATGATGTGGTTAATCCAAGTGCACAAGATGATCCGGCAAGTTCCATTTACGGTATGCCGGTAATTGAAGCCTGGAAAGCAGAAAAAGTAATTATCATGAAGCGCTCTATGTCGGCCGGTTATTCCGGAGAGGATAATCCTTTATTCTACAAACCAAATTCTGAAATGCTCTATGGTGACGCAAAAGCCAGTGTAGAAAAACTTTTGAGTTTTCTGAAAAATTAATTTAATAATAAAGAAATTGAAAATGCCCGATGAAGAGTCGGGCATTTTTTTTATATCGAAATAAGGACTCATTCTTTTTGTTGATTTCTTACAACAATATTTCCTTTTACTCACAGGTTTGATTTTTCAGCATACTATAAATTATTGCAAGAAATAATTTATTTACTCTCTAATTTTACTTGAGTAATGAGTAAGATTGAAAAAATAATGAATGTTCCTGATGAAATTATTATGAAAAAGATCTATTTAATCAGGGGACAAAAAGTAATGTTAGATAAAGATTTAGCAGAATTGTATGGAGTAGCAACAAAAGTATTCAATCAGGCTGTCAAAAGAAACAGGAAACGATTTCCGGAAGATTTTATGTTTGAGCTAACGCAAACAGAGTTCGATGACTTGAGGTCACAATCTGTGACCTCAAAAAATGGCAGAGGAGGAAGAAGATATTTACCTTTGGTTTTTACAGAGCATGGAGTGGCGATGCTGTCAAGTATATTGAATAGTGACAAAGCTATTAATATTAATATACAAATAGTAAGAGTTTTTGTAAGAGTAAGGCAAATGCTATTTGACAACGCAGAATTAAGATTGGCAATTGATGCGATACGAAGGAAGACGGATAACAATACTAAAAACATAGAACTTGTCTTTCAATATCTGGATGAATTAATTGAGAAGAAAGAAAAAATAAAACCACGAAAGCAAATTGGATATAAGGTGTCAAAGTAAATTTAATGTCGTTGTTATCACTTTTCATTTTAAATAGATGATGAGCATCAAGATCATCACGTCAATCTAAAATTAGCCAAGAAATAGGATTCATTTTTACTAAAGAAGACTCCTAGTTTTAATCTCCAGATATTTATTTAAGGTGTTCACGGTTAAATTTTCCGGTGAAGTGTAAACGCTTAAAATTCCGTATTGCTGCAGTTCTTTAATTATTTGTCTTCTTTCCTGATCAAATTTGGCGGCAATTGTTTGCTCATATATTTCAAAGGTACTTTCCGGTTTTTTATTTAATAATTCTTTGAGTTCGGTATTTTCAAAAAAGATAACCACCAGCAAATGTTGTGTAGCTATTTTTCGCAAATATTTCATTTGTCTTTTTAAGCCACTCAAGGTTTCAAAATTGGTGAAAAGTAAAAATAAACTGCGTTGGGTAATTTTTGTCCGGGTATAAGTCAACAGCATCTCGTAATTACTTTCTTTAAAATCTGTTTTGGCATTGTATAAAGTTTCTTGCAGCCTCAATAATTGATTCCCTTTTCGCTCAGCCTGTACTTGGTAATTAATTTTATCTGAAAATCCGATTAAACCGGGCTTGTCATCTTTTATCCAGGCTATATGGCCCAATACCAATGCCGCGTTGATGGCATAATCCAACAGACTTAATTTTTCAAATGGCATTTTCATTATTCTACCCATATCAATTAAACAATAAACCTGTTGTGCTCTCTCATCTCGGTAATGATTCACCATCAATTGATTTTTACGCGCGGTAGCTTTCCAATTTATAGTTCTTACGTCATCACCAATTACATATTCTTTAATTTGTTCAAACTCGCTGCTGTGACCAATTCTTTTTATTTTTTTGGTTCCGATTTCACTCAAGCGATTACTAATAGCTAATAACTCATACTGATTTAATTTTAAAAAGGAAGGATAACAGGCTAACATGAAATTTTCACCGGAAACAAAATGTCTTTCGATAAATCCAATTGGTGAACATATCAAAGCATTTATTTTCCCAAAGTGATATTCTCCTCTTTCAACGGGTCTAACGGTGTAACTTAATTTTTTTTGTTCTCCCGAATTTAATTTTATATTGATTAAAAAATCTCTTTGTTGGAATTGAACGGGTAATTCATCAATAAGTTTTATTTTGATTTTAAACGCGTAAAGATTTTCAATTTCAAGATAAAGTTCGTTGCTATCACCGTTGCTCAATCGGGCGAATTTTGATTGTCGACTAAGATGCAAGGGCAATTCGTTTCGGAATAATAAAATTGTATCAATAACGGCTACAAGGATTAATAAAATAAGAAAACTGAAGGCAATGCTGTAAAGAATAGGAAAAAGAAAAGATAAAACATACAAAACTATATTAACAAATAGCAGGACATACAATGTTTTACTAAGTTTAATATGTTTGAGAACATTTTTCATTTTTTTAACCACAAAGGGTACAAAGATTTTATTTTGAATAATTTAATATTAGTTAAATGTTTTTGAATTTAAAAAATACGCCTTGGTTAAGAAATCATCTGGGTACCTCTACCTTATCTATGATTTGTTGAATAACAGCATCAGTAGTAATTCCCTCCATTTCTTTTTCCGGGGTTAATATTATTCGATGACGTAATACCGGGGGACAAACAAATTTAATATCATCCGGAGTAATAAAATCTCGACCCTGAATTGCGGCACTGGCTTTGGCTGCATTTAAAATAGCAATACTGGCACGTGGTGATGCCCCTAAAAATAAGGAAGGATTTTTTCGGGTAGCTTGTACAATGGATGTGATGTATTTTAATAAGTTTCCTTCAGCTACAATTTGAGCAATTGTTTTTCTAAATGCTATCAATTCTTTTTTAGAAAGGATTGGTGTTACTTGATTCACGTCAATCATGCCTTTATTGTTGTGAAAGTTTAAAAGCATGGTGTTCTCATCTTCGTGCTCAGGATAATTCACCATTATTTTAAAAATAAACCGATCCAATTGCGCTTCAGGTAAACGATAGGTTCCTTCCTGCTCTATAGGATTTTGTGTAGCCAAAACTAAAAAGGGCTCATCTAATTTATAGGTATGACCATCAACACTCACCTGTCTTTCTTCCATGGCTTCAAATAAGGCGGCTTGTGTTTTAGCCGGTGCCCGATTAATTTCATCGGTTAAAACAATATTGGCAAAAATCGGACCTTTCTTAAATTCGAAATCACTATTCTTAACATTGAAGATGGAAGTTCCGATGATATCGCTGGGCATTAAATCAGGTGTAAACTGTATGCGTTTAAATTCTGCGTGAATTGTTTTGGACAGTAATTTTGCAGTAATTGTTTTAGCAACACCGGGTACACCTTCAATTAATACGTGTCCGTCTGCCAACAAGGCCAGTAATAACAAATCAATCATTTTATCCTGGCCAATGATGTGTTTGCTTATTTCTTTTTTTACGGAATTCATTTTGTCCGTTAACCCGCTTAGGTTTATTCTGCTTTCGAAATTATTTTCCATTATCGTAAACTATTTTTATTAAAATTTATTATTTGTCGGTTTAATTCTATGAGTTCAAGTTCACTTACATCTGTTGAAGCAATCAGTTTTTCGCAATAATTAAAAAGCTGAGTTATTTTTTTAAATTCTATTCCGCTTAATTCACTTATTTCGTGATAGGTTTTTTCATGTAGTGCTGCTGTATTTACATTAAATTTGTGACGAATATGTTCGTAAAAATACCTTATTTTTTCTTGTGCAATATTATGGTGTTGTTGGCTATTAAAGTAAACATGAGAAATTACATCAATAAATTCAAGGGTTGTGTTTTTAACGGGCTCAATAACCGGAATAGCTCTTTGCCGACGTCTTCCTTCTGTAAGCATATAAATAAAAATGGTAAAAATTAATACTAAATAAGCGGTATATAATGAATCATGATCTAAAATGAATTTAAGGAATGAATAATTACTAACGTTATAAGTTTTGTAGTATTCATCCCAGATTATTTTTTTGGTTTTAATTCTACTTAAAAGTGAGTAAGTCAAAAAGCGATTAGCATGATTAACAATAAAGTAATTAGAAAAAACATCCGGTGTGCTAAATAAATAAAGATTTCCTTTACCAACGGATTTTTTCAGCAAGCAAGCCAAATTATTTTTTGTAACTGCTTCAACTCGGAATGAAGTAGAGTCGAAATTTTCAAAATAAGAAACCCAAGCTACTTGAGGATAGATGTATTTTGTATTAGCGTTAGTTTGAAGTAGTTGAATTTCATCTCCGTTTTTCATTAAAAGCGAATCAAAGTTTTCATGAAAGTTAAACGACACATAAGAAGTTTTTAAGTGCATAGAATCAGCTAATACACCGAAATATTCATTGGCAGCAATAAATACAGTAGCTCCTTTTTCGAGTATTTGAATTAAATTTTGGTAATCGTTTTTATTCAATTCAATTTTGTCATTGATTAATAAAATCGAAGTTGAATCTGAAACTTTGTTATTCAGATTATAAAAGGTTTGTTTATTTTCTTCTACCTGATTGGCATACACTCCTTTTAATAAATGTTTGATTGCGAAGCCACCAAATGGAGATTTATCTTTTCCTAAATAAGTTCTGTTCCAATTAACCGGTTTAGGTAATAGATATTGTGTACCAATAATTACAATAAAAATGCCTATGAATGCGTATAAATATTTCTTATGATCTTTAAACATTTAACTCCTTCTCAAAATAAATAAAGTCTTCTACATGTTTTTGATATTGAGTTTCATCTATTACATGTTCTCCATACCAAACATATTCATAAATGTTATTTAATTTTTTAAAAGGTAAAATATAAGTTTCGCTTTTCAATTCGCGTATATAATCAATATTTGTCTTATATGTTTCAAAATGTATTTTACCACTGCTATTTAAAATGTGCAGAATTTTTAAATATTGCCATCTTATAGCTAAACGAAAATTATTTTCTTTCTCAGCTGTTTTAATTTTTTGTCCAAAATCTATTTTATTTAAATCTTCTGTTATGTCAGAAAAATTAAACTTTATAATTTTAGATTTCGGATGTATTAAACGAGATATTTCTGATTTTAAAAAAATCCGAATCATAATAACCACACAAATAATAACCGTTATCCAAATTAAAATGCTTCTAGCTAAGTCTACATGTTTGCCACTGGTATTTCCAAATAATTTATCAGCAAGCCAGTCTATTAGTTTTTCGAATAACCCTTTTTTATGCTCAATCGAGTTTTTATAATTTAATTCCGGATCAGCAAATAATTTATTTTCTCCGTTTTTAGGAGGTAGGTAATTAATTTTTGATGTGGTATCAAAAATTGCCGGATAAGCAATGAGAGAGGTGTCATTATCAAGATTGGATTGAGCGAAATTGGACTTGCAGAAAAGCAAATTAATAAGAACAAAATAAAATATAGTTTTATAAAAAGACAAATTATTGTATTTGGTTTATTTTATCAATAATGGATACGCCTTCCTTTTTTTCTTCCAGGCTGGTAAATTGATAAATGGTAGTAAGATAATAAATCACCATAACTCCATAAGAAAGCAAGGTACAAATGGCTGTAACCACAGTTAGCAATATTGGAGTAGATTGATCGGCCATACCATAACCAACGGTGCTGTTTGCACGGGAAAAAGTAGTTATTAATGAAACAATAAAAACTGGAATTTGCACTATGGAGCCTAATACCATATACATGAGTAATCCAACCATGGTAATTACCCAGGTTATCCAGAAATTTCCTTTCATGTAGAACAGTACTTTTTTTAGAGCGGCAAAAATATTTATTTCATCACGTTGACAAACAAATAAAGAGGCCATGGGCAAAAACGAAAGTATGGGCCCAAAAATAATCATGCTAATTATTACAAGAATTACGCCCAAGGCTATCACTACCATACCGCCGCCACTTTTACCGCCACCCAGTAAGGCGAAAATACCGGCAAATAAAAGTACCACAATTGCAAGGGTTACAAACATCACTATTCCAAGTAATAGCATATTACCTAATACTCTCCAAAAATCACTCCAAAAATACAGTGTACTGTGTTTAATGGTTAATGGTTCTTCAGTGCCTAGTTTTTCATTTTCAATAATATTTCTGTTTAAGATCACATTGTATATGGTAATACCAATCATTAATATAAACATGGTGGTGAGGTAAGCTATTATAATATCACCGTAAATACTACCTAAGCCAACCCCGTTGCCTCTTAACATTCCGAAATTTAATGAGGTGCCAATCATTACGGAAGAAACTGTTGCGGCGATGAGTAAAAGCGGACCGGCAAAAAAAAGTAGACTCCCATAAAGTGTTTTAAAATTATGTTTTATAAATCCGAAAGTAGCGCTGAATATGCCGCCTAAATCGCGCACCTGTTTGTAATAAATTTTCTTATGCATGTTTTAAATTTTTGTTTTTTAGAATTATTGGAAGAATAATAAAGTAGAACGCAATAAAAGCAAACGAACCGCCAATGATTACCAGGCTTAAAGCTAAAGGCATTTCGGTGTAGCGGGTAACAAAACTTTCGAGAAACCCGGCCATGATAAATACCGGAACAAGTCCAATCACAATTTTCAATCCGGTTTTTCCGCCCTCTTTAAAAGAATGAAATCGGGTGTGTGTTTTTGGAAAAACAAAACTATTGCCTAAAATAAAGCCCGCACAACCGGCAATGATAATGGCAGAAATTTCGAGTGTGCCGTGTATCCAAACTACTTTTAAGGCTTGGTCTAAAACATTGTATTGATAAAACATGGCGAAAAAACTTCCCAACATAATGCCGTTTTGTACCAATAATAAAGATGTACCAAAGGCAGTAAAAATGCCAAAAACAAATGCTATAAAAGAAACTCTAATATTGTTAATGGTAATGGCAACAAACATGTAAAATTGATTACCCTCTCCATAAATTCCAATGGGATTTCCATTTTTTATTCGCTCAATGGTAGAATCAACATAATTATCTCCTAAAATCAAACGAACAAAAGTATCATCATAAATTTGTGATAAAACTCCAATAAGGGTTGCAATGCAAGTTACCAAAAATGAATTCAATAATTGTTTGTGGTGTTTAGCAAACAGCATCGGAATCTCGTGCGCATAAAAATGAACAATACGATTCCCCGTTTCTTTTTTGTTTTTATATACTAAATGATGAACTCTTTCTGCTAAACTATTTAAATAGGCTTTAGTTTGAGTTTCTGCATAATTGGTATTGGCATACGAGAGGTCGTTCGTTAATTCTATAAACATTTCCGTAAGTTCAGCCGGACTTACCTTTTTTTCCTGCTCAATTACCTTTTCGTAATTCTCCCACTTTTTGGCGTTCTGCTTTAAAAAGCTAATCTCTTTCATAGGTGGGGGTAATAATTTAGTATCTTTGGTTTGAATAAATGTATACAATATTGAAATAAAAACAAAGCTTATTCATTGGAAAAAATTCAGGTAAATACCACACAAAATGTTAATCTGGAATACTCAGCTGCCGGAGTAGGTTTGCGAATATTAGCCGGTTTACTGGATACACTTTTTGTATATACTTATATTATAATTTTAGTTACTGTATTCACCAATTTTGTTATTCGAAAAAATGTGTATAGCGGTAATTTTAATGAAAACGAAAGCTTTAATCAGGCTATGATAGGCCTACTAATTTTATTTTTATTGCCGGCTTTTGTTTATCATTTATTGTGTGAAACTTTTTTAAACGGGCAAAGTTTCGGAAAAAAGATTGTAAAAATTAAGGTGATAAAATTAAATGGCACGCAACCCAATTTTGGCACTTATTTAATACGCTCTATGTTTCGTATTATTGATAGGCCATTAATTGCTATTTTAGCGGTTGCCGTTAGTGAAAAATCGCAACGCTTTGGGGATATGGTGGCCGGAACTACGGTTATTCATCTAAATAAAAAGGTAAGTATAAACGAAACCATTTTAAATCGTATGCAATCAAATTATAAAATTCAGTACAGCCAAGTAGCCATGTTAAGCGATAAGGATGCGAATATTATTAAAGAGGTTTTGAAATTCAGTGCTTTACAAGAACAGCGCGAACACCTTAAGTTGTTAAGAGAAAAAATTCAGAATAAATACGGAATTCACAATCCTCAGCAAAACGACGTTGATTTTTTTAATACCCTCCTTAACGATTATACCCATTATAAATTCGAGAATTAACCCCTACTTGTAAACAACGTTAATTTTTCATACATTTAATACGCAAATTTTAAAATTCTATGAGGCTAATTTTTACTTTTCTTTTCGCAAGCACTTTTTTTGTTGGTGTTACACAAAATGCGAAATCCAAAAAATACAATTTTGTTTTTGATAAAAAAGCAACCGTAAATCTCTCCGAAATTAAGGTGGATTATAGTCCGAAATTACTCGTGAATGAAATGCCTAAACAAGGAAAGGATAAAGTGGAAAATACACATTTATTAAATCCTCCAACAACTTTGGCAAAGCCACAAGCCGCCGTTTTACCTTCTCTTTCATTAGGTCAGAGTTATCAGGCTAATATCTGGGGATTGAGCACTCCTAATGATAACGACATGGCTATTTCAGATGCCGGTATGGCTATTTCAGTAGTGAATACTAATATTCATGTAAAAAATACAATTACCAATACAGTTGTAGTTTATAAATCCTTAGCAGCCTGGACCACTCCGGTAAATAATTTACATCAAGAGTTTGATCCAAAGGTAATGTACGATCCTAAAACCGATCGTTTTGTAATGGTGTGTTTGGTTGGTTTTGTGGATACTACTAGTAAAGTTATTATCGGATTTTCGCAAACCAACGACCCATCGGGAAACTGGAACTTATATATGCTGCCGGGCAACCCGTTGAATAATACCTTGTGGAGCGATTATCCTATGTTATCCATGACAGAAACGGAAGTTTTTCTTACTTTAAATTTATTACACAATAATCAACCTTGGCAAACCGGATTTGTTGAAACCATTGTTTGGCAAATGCGGAAAGAGAACGCCTATAACGGTTTACCCTTACCCGCCATGTTGCATACCAATATTAATTTAAATGGCCGACCCATTCGAAATTTATGTCCGGTTAAAGGAGGAAGTAAATTATACAAGCCCGATATGTGGTTTATTTCGAATAGAAATTTGGATGCGCAAAACGATTCTGTTTTTATTGTACACATCAATGATACCATTGGAGCTCCGGGACAAACCTTAACGGCAAAATCGGCTACGGCAAGTACACCTTATTATTTTCCAACTGAAGCCCGACAAACCAACACTACACAAATGTTAGCTTGTAATGATAGTCGTAATTTGGGTGCGTTTTTTGAAAATAACATGATTCAGTATGTGCACAACACCAATAATCCCGCTAACAGTCGACCAAGTATTTATTACGGAAGAATAGAGAATCCATCTTCACCTAGTCCAACTATTACAGGATACATCATTCCAAACGATACCATGGATTTTGGATATCCCAATATTTCTTACGCCGGAAATTCGGCATTAGATAATACTTCCATTATCAGTTTTGATCACAGTTCAGATAAAGTATTTGGGGGTGTTTCGGCTATTCGGGCGGATGGAGCAGGGGATTATTCACCCATATTAAGAATACAAAACGGTACTAACTACGTAAACTTATTGCAAAGTAATTTGGAAAGATGGGGAGATTATACCGGTTCTCAAAGAAAGTATGCTAATCCGGGTGAGGTGTGGATCAGTGGATATTATGCATACACGTATAATATTTCTTATCCTTATGCACATGCAGGATGGGTGGCACAATTAGCACTCAATCCCATTTTTGTTACCGAAGTTAAAAAAGAAGAAAATCAATTAATCAATACCTCACTTTATCCCAATCCGGCAAAAGATATTTTTAGCGTTGATTTAAATTTAAAAGAAGCGGAATATTTGAGCTTTGAATTATATGATGCGCAAGGAAAATTAATTACCGTTTTAAGAAGAGATTGGGTAAAGGCTTTAAACAATACCTTTAGTTTCAGTACCAAGGATTTATCTGCGGGAATTTACATTCTGCAAATAAAAGGTAAAAATTCCGCCATTAGCAAAAAGGTAATTGTAGAGTAATTTTATTGGGCAATCGGTCAGTTTTTATTTAAACCAGCCGCTATACATTAAATAATTATTGGCAATCCGGTCAATTTCACCGTGAATTAATTCTTCCGAAATATCTTTTATTTTTTTGGCCGGTACACCGGCAAAAATACAACCACTGGGTACTTTTGTTCCTTCTGTTACTACAGCCCCTGCTGCAATAATGGTGTTACTTCCAATTTCGCAATTATCCATTACAATGGCGCCCATGCCAATTAATACATTGTCGTGCACTGTACAACCGTGTACTATCGCATTATGTCCAACAGAAACATTGTTCCCTAAATTTACTTTGGTTTTTTCATAGGTGCAATGGATCACTGCCCCATCTTGTATGTTCACTTTGTTCCCCATACGTATGCTATTCACGTCGCCTCTTACCACGGCATTAAACCATATACTGCATTCGTTGCCTATAATCACATCTCCCACAACAGTAGCATTGGGGGCAATAAAACAATTATCACCAAACTGGGGACTCACTCCTTTAACGGGTAAAATAACAGGCATAATTTTTTAATTTAAGGTAAACAAAGATGAGTTTTAAATTTCAAAAGCGCAATTTCAGGTTAATTTAAGCCAAAATAAATATTTTTTTGCCGATTAATTAAAAACAAATACCTTTGAGCGATTACATGTTTATCAATAAACATATTTGCAGCTTTAAACAGCAGTATAATTATCGCCCGATGTGGCGCTTAATTATTTGCTAATGTTACGACATTAGCCCTTTTCAAATCATTTTATTTTACTCATTTTTTATTTTAACCGTTATGGTACAAACTTTTCTGCAAGAGCAGATACTCGAAAAATTAAACGCCCTGGTTGTTGTAATCAACAAGTATGGCAATGCCGAATACGTAAGTCAATCGGCCGGTCAATTATTAGGCTATGATAGCAGCCAACTCGTTGGTGAAAACTGGTGGGAAGTAACGCGCTTTTCAAGACCGGAAGGAGAAAGAACAAAAAATAAAATTTTGGCCTTGATGCGTGTACAAAATAAAACGTCCGAATCATTTGAACACCAATTCAGAACAAAACAGGGTGGACAAAAATGGATACGTTGGAATGTTTCCTTTTTAAGTGATGAACAAATGATTGGTATAGGCTATGATGTTACAGATAAGAAAAATCAGGAGAAACAGTTGCTGGAAAAAAATAAGCAACTGCAAACCAAGAATCAGGAGATAACCGATAGCATCATGTACGCCAAACGGATTCAGCACAACAGTCTGCAATCAAAAGCGGTAATTGATAAAGTTTTTAAACACAACTTTGTTTTGTACCGGCCGAAAGATGTAGTGAGCGGTGATTTTTACTTTTTTCACAGAGATGAAGAATGCAGTTATGCTTTTGCTATTGATTGTACGGGGCATGGTGTGCCCGGCGCGATGATGAGTATGGTAGCAAACAGTATTGTGAAAGAGGTAATGCTCAATAAAAAAGCCAAAGCTGTATCTCAGATTTTATATGAATTAGATAGAGAACTCTACAAAGCCATTAACTCCAATGGCAATGAAATAAATATGGATGGGATGGATGTAAGCGTAATAAGTTTAAATCACAAAAAAGGAAGGTTGCACTTTGCCGGAGCCTTAAGGCCCATGATTATTGTAAGAAGGGGAGAGGTGATTGAATTTAGAGCAAGCCGTTACCCTTTAGGTTTTTATAATGATGTAAATAAAATATTTGAAGAACAGGTTGTGTTGGTTGAGCCGGGCGATAATTTATATTTGTTTACCGACGGTTACATTGATCAGTTTGGAGGAAGTGATTACAAAAAATTAAACAAAAAGAATTTTAAAGAATTGCTTAAAATTGCGGCCGAAATGAATATAGAAGAACAAGAAGCATTTTTGGATTACTCCTTAAATAACTGGAAACAAGAAGAAGAACAAACAGATGATGTGTTGGTTATTGGGATACAGGTTTGATTACCCAAACCTATATAAATTTTTAACCACATAGATTCATAGTTTTTTCTGAGAGTTAAAGTGTAAGATTAGATTTACATAGGAAAATTATTAAAATAATTTTTATGTATGTGATTTTTACTTTCGAAATTAAATTCTTTCACTTTAAACCATAAAAGAAATAAAAGATCATAAAAGTGTTTTTGGTTTTTGAGTTATTGGTTACAAGTTTTTTTGTTGGAATTCCCGAATGTCAAGTTGAGCGCCTGCCTTCCGTAGAAATGGTAGTCGAAGCGTGGCACACTCCGCCGGGGCGGAGAAGTGTGAGTACCAGAATTCTTCTAAATTTGAAATGCATGTAGTTAGCGTTTACAAAACATTTAATGCTATGTGGTTTAATATTCTAAACCATAAAAGAAATAAAAACTTAAAAATCCTTTTTTTGAATTTTATTATGCGTGTCGTTTACTTGCATTAAGGCAGCGGAGCCATACCAAGGGTGTAATTCCATAATTAATCTTCCGGCTTGTATAGCAGGATCGCTTTCCGTTAGTTTTTTTCCTGCTTCAATGGTTTCAACATTAAAAATGTAAATACCTCTTATTTCTCCTTCATCTAAAAAAGGACCAGCCACCACTAATTCGCCATTTTGAGCCATGCGATTAATATTGGCCAAGTGTGCGCTTTGCAATTTTGCTGCCGTTGCAGAATCTTGAGTTCTGTTTGGTCCTTTTTTTAAAAAGGCCATCACGTACTGCTTCATGCCGTAATCATCCGCTCCCAATTTTTTGGCTAAAGTGGCATCGTAGTTTTTATTTTCCTGGGCGTTACTTACAAAGCAAGTGAGCAACAAAATTATCGCAAAATATTTTTTCATAGCGTTAAAAAAAATCCCTTGCTGAATGAGCAAGGGAGTGTTTACTAATTTATAAACCCAGCAGAATTTCTTCCGGATTTTTTCCTCCAAAAATAATGCGGCTTGGATTTTCCAACATTTCCTTTACTTTCACTAAAAATCCAACACTCTCTCTGCCGTCAATAATACGGTGATCATAACTTAAGGCTATATACATCATGGGTCTGATTTCTACTTTTCCGTTTACGGCCATGGGTCTTTCTACCACGTTGTGCATGCCTAAGATTGCACTTTGAGGCGGATTAATTATGGGGGTACTCATCATACTGCCAAATACACCACCGTTAGTAATGGTAAAAGTTCCGCCTTCCATTTCGGGAATAGTTAATTTACCGTCACGCGCTTTTATCGCTAAGGCTTTAATGCCTAATTCAATTTCTGCCAAACTCATTAGTTCTGCATTTCGTAATACCGGAACCATTAATCCTTTTGGAGCGCTTACGGCAATACCAATATCACAATATTTGTTGTACACAATTTCTTCTCCATCAATCATCGCATTCACCGCCGGAAAATGATATAGTGCCTCGCAAACGGCTTTGGTAAAGAAACTCATAAATCCTAATCCGCTTTGATGCGCTTCTTTAAATTTATCTTTATACTTTGCGCGTATTTCATAAATGGCACTCATGTCTACTTCATTAAATGTAGTCAACATGGCTGTTTCATTTTTTACAGCAACCAATCGTTTAGCCACAACTTTCCGTAGTGAAGTCATTTTCACTTTTTCCTTATCTCGTGTTCCCTGCCAGCTATTACTTAAGGCTTTGCCAGCACTTGGTAAACCGTTAGCTAAGGCGGCTAATACATCTTGTTTGGTAATTCTACCGTCTTTTCCACTTCCGTTTAATTGCGTGGCTTTAATATTATTCTCCGCCATTATTTTTGCAGCGGCCACACTTGGTGTTCCGCTTGCGTGTGATTTCTCCTCTGATTTAGAACCTTCTTGGACTACAACTTTTTTCTCTTCTGGTTTTGATTCATTTCCATTTGCGGAACTATTGGTGGTGGCTGAGCTTGTCGAAGCCACCGGTTTTACCGAAGTATCTATTTTTACAACCACTTGTCCTACTTTCACCGTATCTCCTTCGGCTGCTAAAACTTCAATCTTTCCGCTTTCTTCAGCATTCAGCGTAAGCGTTGCTTTATCGGAATCTATTTCCGCCAGCACATCGTCTTTTTCAACTACATCGCCGGTGTTTTTTACCCACTTTGCAATAACTACTTCCGTAATTGATTCTCCGGGACTTGGTACTTTTAATTCTACAATTGCCATAATATTTTTACTTATTAATATTTTATTTTACTGCTACTTTTGAAAAAATGCCGGTCATGATTTCTTCATTTTCCATGGCATGACGTTTTGCAAAACCGGTAGCCGGACTTGCTGCTTCATCTCTTCCTATATATTTTAAATTCAATGAACGCAAATGTTTATCTACAAATCGGTATGGGCCCATATTTTCAGGTTCTTCCTGAATAAATAAATATTCTTTGACTTTCGCATATTTCTTTAATATAGCATTTACCTGTTTATGTGGGAATGGATATAATTGTTCCAAGCGAATAAAGGCAATATCATCACATTCCTCTTTTTGACGGCGTTCAATTAAATCGTAATAAATTTTACCGGAGCAAAATCCTATACGGGTTACTTTTTTGGAATCCACTTGATCATCCAAAACCTCATTAAATTTATTTTTTGTAAAATCTTTTAAAGGGCTCACGCAACTTGGATAGCGCAATAATTTTTTAGGGGTAAAACAAATGAGTGGTTTTCTAAATTCGCGTTTCAATTGTCTGCGAATCACGTGAAATTGTTGGGCAGGCGTGGTTGCATTGATGATTTGCAGATTATTTTCTGCACAGGCTTGTAAAAATCTTTCCATTCTGGCACTGGAGTGTTCCGGTCCCTGTCCTTCATATCCATGTGGTAATAATATCACCAAACCGTTCATTCTTCTCCATTTGTATTCGGCGGAAGTTAAATATTGGTCAATTATAATTTGTGCTCCGTTAAAGAAATCGCCAAATTGAGCTTCCCAAATCGTTAAAGAATTAGGGGCGGCAAAAGCATAACCATACTCAAATCCCAATACACCATACTCGCTTAATAAGGAGTTGTAAATATTTAATTTATTTTTTTCACTAACGGTATTCAGTGGTGTGTATTCTTCTTCGCTATCTTCTATTTTAATAACGGCATGGCGATGCGAGAAAGTGCCGCGTTCAACGTCTTGTCCACTGAAACGAATTGGAAATCCTTCATGCAACAATGATGCGTAAGCCAATAATTCACCCATGGCCCAATCGTAATTATCACCCTTAATCATTGCCTTACGATCTTCAAATACTTTTTTTATTTTATTAAAGAATTTTTTATCGGCAGGTAATTCAGTGGTTTTAACGGCTAGTTCTAAGAAAAGTTTTTCAGCAATGGAAGTGTCGGGTGATTCATCAAAATCGCTGGCGTCAGCCATTTTTATTCCTTTCCAGTATCCTTCCAAAAATGAAGTAATTTTTGTTTTATCCGTTTTTTTAGCAAAATCTAAATCCGAATCCAATTGACTTTTAAATTCTTGTTCTAAAGTTTTTGCCTCTTGCGCAAGCGCCGAACCTTCTTTGGCCAATTGCTGAACATAAATATCTTTTACATTTGGATGAGAAGAAATGGCTTTATACAGCAAGGGTTGTGTAAATCGAGGTTCATCACCTTCATTGTGACCGTATTTGCGATAACAAAGTACATCAATAAACACATCACGATGAAAGGTTTGGCGAAATTCCATGGCCAATCTGGCAACAAAACAACATGCTTCAACATCGTCACCATTCACATGAAACACCGGACTCAAAACTACTTTAGCTACATCAGTACAATAGGTTGATGATCGCGCATCTATATAGTTGGTTGTAAATCCTACTTGATTGTTTATTACAAAGTGAATCGTTCCTCCTGTTTTGTAGGCTTCCAATTGGCTCATTTGTAACACTTCATATACAATTCCCTGTCCGGCAATGGCCGCGTCTCCGTGCAAAATAATCGGGCAGGCTTTAGAAAAATCCCCGTGGTGTAAATTATCAATTTTAGCTCTAACAATTCCCTCCACAACCGGCGCAACAGTTTCTAAGTGCGATGGATTTGGTGTTAAGCTGGTGTGAATTTTTTTCCCATTATAAATCTGATCTGATGAATAACCCATGTGGTATTTTACGTCACCGTCAAATAAAGAATCTTCACTTTCTCTGCCTTCAAATTCAGTAAAAACATCTTTGTATTTTTTATTCATGATGTTGGTTAACACATTTAATCTTCCGCGGTGTGCCATTCCAATCACATAATCTTCAATACCCATATCTGCGCCTTGTTTCATTAGAGCGCCCATAGCCGGAATCACCGCTTCACCACCTTCTAATGAAAATCTTTTTTGTCCAACAAATTTGGTATGCAGATAGTTTTCAAAAACTACCGCGTGTATTAAATCCAATAAAATATCTTTCTTTTCCTCCTGTGAATAGGTTGGTGTGTTTTTAGATTTCTCCATTTTACCTTGTAACCATTTAATGGTTGAAGGTTCACGCATAAACATGTATTCAGCACCTATAGCTTCGCAATACGTTTCTTCCAAGTGGGCAATGATGTCTTTTAATTTTGCCGGACCTATACCAATTTCGGTACCGGCCTGAAAAACACTTTCCAAATCTTTTTCACTCAGGCCAAAATTTTCAATAGCCAAGGTAGGTTGATAAGTGCGGCGAGTACGAACCGGATTAGTGTGGGTAAACAAATGTCCGCGTTGCCGATATCCGGCAATTAAGTTAATTACCTTAAACTCTTTGGTAACATTTTCAGGTATGGCATCATGGCCTGAAGAAAAATTAGTACTTGCAAATTCAAAACCCTTAAAGAAGTCGGCCCAAGACTGATCAACCGATAAAGGATCTTTTGAATATTGCAAAAAGAGACTTTCAATTGCGTTCACATCGCTGGTACCTACGTACGAAAACTTATCCATGTTGTTTTTGTAAAATGAACAACAAATTTAATGAAATTTTACAGCTAAAAGCCTATTAAAAAGTTATTATTTAGCGATTTGGGACCTGTGTTTTTTTAGTTAATAAAAGAGAGAAGAGACCGATAAACACAGCCATTTACCTGCTAAAAATTCATTCCCTAAAAATTATTTTACCTAATTATGAATATATTGAATAATATGTTAAATTTGAAGATATTCTTAACAGAAAAGTGAAATTTACCAATGAAAAAGGGAAGTCACATTTTAAATTCAATCCAAAAAAATTTACTTTTAAATTCTAAATTCATTATACTTTGAAGCCAACGGACATTAAAAACCCGGAGTATTACCACAAAGTGGTTGACTGCCAATATGCCTGCCCTGCGCACACTCCTGTGCCGCATTACATTCGTTTAATATCAGAAGGAAAATACCCGGAAGCCTATATGGTGAACTGGGATTCTAATGTTTTTCCCGGAGTGTTAGGAAGAACCTGTGACCGACCTTGTGAACCGGCCTGCAGAAGGGTAAGAGTGGAAGAAGAGCCTGTTGCTATTTGTCGATTAAAAAGAGTGGCCGCTGATAATAAAGGGGATTTAAGCAAGTATATGCCAAAAGGACCTTTTAAACCAAACGGAAAAAAAATTGCTTTAATTGGTGGTGGCCCGGCTTCGTTAACCGTAGCTCGTGATTTAGCTCCATTGGGTTATGAGTTACATTTATTTGACGAACAAAACCTGGGCGGCGGATTTATGAGAAGTCAGATTCCTTCATTCCGATTACCCGAAACTGTTTTAAATGAAGAAGTAAACTATATTTTAGATTTAGGCATTCACACACATTTTAATCATTACGTAAAAAGTTTAAAAGAAGTATTGTCTAAAGATTATGATGCCGTGTTTGTAGGTACAGGTGCACCAAAGGGAAGAGATTTACCGGATATGATTGGAAGAAATGAAGGAGCTAAAAATATTCATATTGGTATTAATTGGTTAGCCAGCGTTGCTTTTGAACATACTAAAAAGATTGGAAAAAAAGTGATTGTTTTAGGTGGAGGAAATACAGCGATGGATTGTTGCCGAACCTCAAGAAGATTAGGTGGAGAAGAAGTAAAGGTGATTGTACGTTCTCCTTTTGCTGAAATGAAAGCATCGCCTTGGGAAAAAGAAGATGCCATTCATGAGGATATTCCAATTATTGATAATCATGTACCAAAAACATTTGTAGTGGAAAATGGAGTTTTGAAAGGTATGACATTTGAAAAAGTGCATGCGGTGTATGATGAGCAGGGTAAACGCAAATTAGTTCCTACCGGTGAAGCCGAAGTTTTTGAAGCAGCTGATGACGTAATTATTGCTATTGGTCAGGAAAATAGTTTTCCGTGGATTGAGCGCGATTTAGGAATTGAATTTGACAAATGGGAAATGCCAAAAGTAGATGAAGTAACTTTTGCATCCAGTAATCCTAAAGTGTTTTTTGGAGGCGATTCTGCTTGGGGACCGAAAAATGTAATCACCGCAGTAGCTCACGGCCATCAAGCCGCTATTTCTATTGATTTATTTTGCAATGCGAAAGACTTAGTGAAAGATCGTCCCGCACCAATGGTAAATCTCATGAGCCAAAAAATGGGAATACATGAGTGGAGTTATGAAAGTGAAGTAACCATCGATCAAAGATATATAGTGCCACAGGCCGACAAAAAACTCACACTTAGCAACAGGAAAAAGGAAGTTGAACTTGGTTTTGATTTACCTACGGGTTTTAAAGAAGCTGCCAGATGTTTAAACTGCGATGTGCAAACAGTTTTTACCGAAAATAAATGCATTGAATGTGATGCTTGTGTAGATATTTGTCCAACTTCCTGTATCACCTTTACCAATAATGAGGATGATGAAGAAATATTAAGGGCGAATTTAAAAGTGCCTGCCACCAATAAAACACAAGACATTTATATTTCTGCTTCATTACCTACAAAGCGCATTATGGTGAAAGATGAAAATGTTTGTTTGCATTGCGGACTGTGTGCCGAGCGTTGCCCAACAGCTGCGTGGGATATGCAAAAATATTTTTACGGAATCACCAAGGCCGGAAAAGAAGCCAGTGTTATCAACTCATTAAATAAGGTTAAATAAAATTATAGACTCAATTAATTAGAACGTAATATGTCTAAAGATAAAATAAATGATTTTGTAGTTCGCTTCGCGAATGTGAATGGAACGGGTTCAGCCAGCGCGAACTTTCTTTTTACTAAAGCCATTTTCCGAATGGGCATTCCGGTTACTCCCAAAAATATTTTCCCATCTAATATACAAGGATTACCTACCTGGTATGAAGTAAGGGTGAGTGAAAAAGGATATTTGGGAAGAAGAGAAGGAATTGATTTAATGGTTGCGGTTAATCCACAAAGCATGGCTAAGGATGTGGAATCTGTTCGTCCAGGTGGATATTTTTTGTACGATAGTTCAAAAAAATTAAATCCGAATTACATTCGTGAGGACATTAATTACATTGGCATTCCCTTAATGGAAATTTGTAACGCAAACTACACGGATGCCAGACAGAGACAATTATTTAAAAATATCATTTATGTTGGTGCATTAGCTGCATTATTAAATATAGAATTTAGTGTACTCGAAGGCTTATTAGCCGATCAGTTTAAAGGAAAAGAAAAATTAATTCCATCCAATGTAAAAGCATTACAATTGGGAGTTGATTATATACATCAAAATTTTAAATATCCCTTAGAATTTAGATTAGAACGCAGAGATTTATTAAAGGATGCGATTATGATTGACGGAAATTCAGCTTGCGGATTAGGAGCTGTTTATGCCGGTGCAACCGTAGCGGCCTGGTATCCCATTACACCATCTACTTCAGTTGTGGAAGCTTTTATGAATTATGCGGATGAATTCAGAGTAGATGAAAAAACAGGAAAAAGAAATGTAGCTATTGTACAGGCTGAAGATGAGCTTGCCGCCATTGGTATGGTTATTGGCGCTAATTGGAATGGAGCTCGTTCTTTTACCGCAACTAGTGGTCCGGGTGTTTCTTTAATGAATGAGTTTTTAGGTTTAGCTTACTTTGCTGAAATTCCTGCCGTACTTATTGATGTTCAACGTACAGGTCCCTCAACCGGAATGCCTACGCGAACACAACAATCAGATGTATTAGAGGCGGCATACGCTTCGCATGGTGATACCAAACAAGTTTTACTTTTTCCTTCAACGCCTAAAGAGTGTTTTGAAATGACGGCGGATGCTTTTGATCTTTCTGAAGAATTGCAAACTCCGGTTATTATGCTAACAGATTTGGATTTGGGAATGAACGATCACGTTTCAGAACCATTTAAGTGGGACGATAAAAGAAAATACAATAGAGGAAAAGTTTTAACGGCCGAGCAATTGGATAAAATTCAAAAATTTGGACGTTATCTAGATGTGGATAATGATGGTATTCCGTATAGAACATATCCAGGTACTCATCCAACCAAGGGATCTTATTTTACCCGTGGAACTTCCAGAGATGAGTATGCGGTGTATACCGAAGATGGAGATGCTTATCAAAGAAACATGGATCGTTTATTAAAGAAGTGGGAAACCGCAAAAACTAAAGTTCCTGCACCTGAAATTGTGGGTGAAAAAAATAAATTTTCAAGCGGACTCTTATTTTTCGGAACATCAACGTATGCGGCCGGAGAAGCGATGGATTTACTAAAAGAAAAAAATATTTTTGTGGATGCCATCCGTATCAAATCATTTCCATTTAATCAAACTGTTGCAGATTTCATTAATGATCACGAAACTATTTATGTGATTGAACAAAATCGTGATGCGCAAATGAAAAGTTTACTCATGATGGAATTAAATGCTAATCCGGCAAAATTGGTTTCTATATTAAATTACAATGGTATGCCCATTACAGCCGATAACATTTTAAATCAAGTAGAAAATAATATTAAATTATCAAAAACATTAAAGTCAAAATAAAATGACCTACGTTAAACCAAAATTCCGTCATCCTGAACTTAAGAAGAATAAACTGGGATATACCATTGATTATTATGAAGGGTCTTTGTCAACGCTGTGCGCAGGTTGTGGCCACGATTCTATTTCAGCAGGAATAGTGCAGGCTTGTTATGATTTGAATATAGAGCCACATCGTTTAGCTAAATTATCCGGTATAGGTTGTTCTTCTAAAACACCGGCCTATTTTTTGAGTAATTCGCATGGATTTAATTCCGTTCACGGCCGTATGCCTTCTGTGGCTACTGGTGCCAACTTAGCCAACAAAGAGTTAATTTATTTTGGAGTTTCAGGCGATGGAGATTCTGCTTCAATTGGAATGGGGCAATTTGTGCATGTTATCCGCAGAAATTTAAATATGGTTTATGTGGTAATGAATAATGGTTGTTATGGTTTAACAAAAGGACAAGATTCTGCAACAGCTGATCATGGCTCAAAAAATAAATCCGGTAATACCAATATTTTTGAGGCCATAGATTTAACGAGTTTGGCATTGGAATTGGGAGCCACTTTCGTAGCACAAAGTTTTTCGGGAGATAAAACACAATTGGTTCCTTTAATCAAAGCGGCCATGTCACATCCCGGCTTTGCATTCATTAATGTTATTTCTCCTTGTGTAACTTTCAACAACAATCCAGGCTCTACTAAATCTTACGATTACGTGCGTGAACATATTGAAGCTACAGCAACTTTTGATTTTGTTCCGGAAATGCAGGAAATAAGTGTTTCTTATAAAGAAGGAAGTGCAAAGCAAGTAACCATGCACGATGGTTCAAAAATTCAATTACAAAAATTATCGGAAGATTGGGACCCTTTAAATCGTCAATCAGCCATGAATGCTATTTTAAATGCAAAAAGCAAAGATGAAATTTTAACCGGTTTAATTTATGTAGATCCAAACACCAAAGATTTGCATCATATGATTAATACCAGCGATACGCCTTTAAATCAATTAAACGAAAAAGATTTATGTCCGGGTTCAAAAGCTTTGGATGAGGTGAATGCGGGCTTGAGGTAATTCTAAATTCATTTTAACAACCCTCTCCTTCTTCCGAACAGCATGCTTCTTCATCTGTGCAGGTAGCACCTTGCTCTTGTTGTTCAACGGCCGCATTGTATTTAGAATATTCAAAATAAGTAAGAAAACTTAAGCTTAATACTAAACCAATCCAAAAAATCAATTTTGCAATTTTTGTTTTTCTCATTTCCTTTTCGTCCGGTGCACAATCGCATTCTCCGGTTGCGCAGTTTATTTTTGGAAGTACATAAAGTGAATAATAAGAAATGGTAAAAGATACCGCACTGATAGCAATGAGCAAAGGTTCTAGCGCACTTACTAATGGAGAACTAGCCAGAGCAGAGGAGGAGACGCCAAATAATGAAGCCAATGGACTGGCGCAAACACCGATGCAGGCTCCGCTTTTGCAACAAGAAAGTAAAATAGGAACCGCAGAACTTATTCCGCCACCAAAACTTGTCCAAATTGATTTTTTTGATTTCATTTAAGATTCTTTTTTGAAAATTTTAATAGTAAAAACCGCCGCTATGCTTCCTAAAAAAGGTGCGCTTAAATAAATACCTAAATGTTCTATATGTCCGGAAACAAGAGCCGGTGCTAATGAGCGAACCGGATTCATGGATGCACCACATATTGGGCCTGCAAATAAGGCCTCTAGTAAAATCACAAAGCCAATAATTAATCCGGCAAACATTTTTTGTTCTTTATTGCCGTTGCAAACTAAAAAGATAACGAGAACTAAGAAGAAAGTAAGAATAATTTCCAAAATGAAGGATTGCGCATCAGATCCTGCCGGCATTGTTGCACCCAACATTTCATTGGCCGGAAAGAGAAATTTTAATGTAAAACTGGCGAATAGTGCTCCAACAGTTTGAGCAAAAAGATAGGGAAGGAGTAGTTTAGAGGAAAAACTTTTATTCATCCATAAGGCCAAAGTAACAGCCGGATTTAAATGTGCACCGGAAATTTCTCCAAAGGAATAAATCATAGCAGCAACTATTAATCCAAAAGTAATGGCAATGCCCAGGTTTCCAATTTGTCCCCCGCTTTCCTGATCAATGATGATAGCGCCGGTTCCACAAAAAACTAAAGCAAATGTTCCTAAAAATTCAGCAAAATATTTTTTCATATTCAAATGCTAAGTTTTTTTACTTGGTCAAAAACAAAAAAGGTTTCTAAGGCTATTTGTTTGCAACGTTCATCGTATTTTTCACCTTGCAAAGGCGTATTATCAAAAGCTTTCGGATCATCGTATGTGGTTCCAATTCTTAATTCTGCACCCGGAATAAACGGACAGTTTTGTTCCGCATCGCTGCAGGTCATAATGGCGGCAAATTCGTTTTTGGGATTTACTTCATGATCGTATTTTTTGGAAAAACAAATGATGGGTTTATTGATTTCAGAAAATAATAAATGATAAACCGGATTTTTTTCTTCGCCAATCGTTTTAATATGGAAGCCAATTCTTTTTAACGCATTTATGGCATTGACATTAAAGGCAGTTTCTTCTGTGCCTCCTGAAAAGGCATGAATATGCTTTAATTGAAAATACGACGCTGCCAGTTGCGCCCAAATTTGACCGAAATGGCTTCGGCGAGAATTGTGGGTGCAAATGTAAACCAGATTTACGTTTAATTGTTTTTGTATTTTGTTGGTTATGTAATGGCTCAATTGCAATAAAAGTTCTTTACGCTTTTCAGGGATTTGATCGAATTCAGTACATAAGCGATCGCAATAAGCATTAATAGTATTATACATTTTCTCAGATTAACAACAGCCAGAACCCGGAGTGCAGCAGGCTTGTTTATTTGTGGTGAGTTCTGATAAAGAAACTTTTAATTTTTCTGGCGGAATGCCACATTTGTCACTGGCTAAGCAATTGGTTTTGGTTTGGGTTAGGGAAAAGCTTTTTCCGTTATATGCTAATCCATATTTTCCAATCGTTTCACCCTGATATTCTACTTCAATTTCTCCGTCAACGATTCCTAAAACTTTTTCAGAGAGTGTAATAATATCACTGAGTTTTTGAGGTGCCAAACGATGATCAAAATCGTTAGCCTCCCACAATTGAAAATTCACTTTATTTTCTTTGCGCTCCGTTCCGCCGCAATCAATAAAATGTTTATTCACTTGTCCAATTTCGGTTACGTGAAAATGAGCCGGCACAAATTTTCCATTAGGTAAAACGAAATTTAATTCATTTACCAGCGCGAGTTGTTTTTTAAATTCTGATAGCTTCATAGTTTTATTTTTTAACAGCATTTATTTTTTTGAATAAAAGACGCAAACAGGTTTGTTAAACTAGTTTTGGCATTTTCCCATTCTTTCGGGTCTATACAATAACAAACCTTCACGCCTTCAATATCTCCGGTAATTAGTCCGGCTTCTTTTAATTCTTTCAAATGTTGTGATACGGTGCTTTGTGAAAGAGGTAGTTCATCAACTATATCTCCGCAAACACAACTTTGTTTTTTAATAAGTAATTCCAATATGGCAAGTCTTGCCGGATGTGCCAAGGCTTTAGCATATTTAGCCGTTTTATTCTGACGGTTTGTATATTCTTCGGTTTTTGTGACACCCATTGGACTTTCTTATTAATCGTAAAATTACGATTAATATAAATAAGTCACACAAAATAATTGTTAATTTAAAATAATGAAAACAGCTGCTCCGGCAAAGTATCCTGCTAAAGCCAACCAGCTGATTTTTTTGATATACCAGATAAAATTAATTTTTTCAATACCCATGGCGGCAACACCGGCCGCTGAGCCTATAATTAACACACTTCCACCTGTTCCGGCACAATAGGCTAAGAATTGCCAGAAAAAATGATCGGTGGTAAATGTTTTTAAATCATACATGCCCATACTGGCGGCAACAAGGGGAACATTATCTACAATAGCCGACAATAAGCCTATTGATAATACGATGGAATTTAAGTTACCAATTTTATCATTCATGAACTGAGCAAGCTGAACTAGTTGCCCGTTGGAGTGTAAAGCAGATATGGAAAGTAAAATTCCTAAAAAAAATAACACACTTGGCATATCAATTTTTCTTAATGCAAATAATACCGAAAAATTATTTTTATCGGCCTCATCTTTATCTTTATGCACTAACTCGGATATTATCCAAAGTAAGCCCAATCCAAATACCATTCCCATAAAGGGTGGAAGATGTGTAATGGTTTTAAAAACAGGCACAAATAATAATATGGCAATTCCTGAAAGTAAAATCGTCATTCGCTGTCCTTTTGTTGCTTCACTTACATTTTTTTCTTTACTTTCTCCACTACGCACAACGCTTCCTTTCAAATTTATTGAAACTAAAATTAATGGTACAAGCATGCATACTAAACTCGGAATCAATAGTGTTTTAATTGTGGTGGCAGATGTAATTTGTCCACCAATCCATAACATGGTTGTGGTTACGTCTCCAATTGGAGTCCATGCTCCACCGGCATTCGCTGAAATGATGAGCATGCCAATAAACAGTAAACGATCTTTACGGTCAGTTAAAAGTTTTCGTATTAAGGATACCATCACAATGGTGGTGGTTAGGTTATCTAATACAGCTGAAAGAAAAAAGGAGAGTACACAAACAATTATAAGTAGTTTTCGCTTATTTAAAGTTTTTATGGAGTTTGTAATTACATCAAAACCATCATGGGCATCAATAAGCTCAACAATAGTCATGGCTCCCATTAAGAAAAATAATATTCCGGAAATTTCACTTAAGTGACTTTCCAACTGTTCATTAATTAAATGGGCGTCATTTAAGTGAAAAGCATAAAGCGTCCAACAAAGTGTGCCGGTTAATAAGGCAATGGCTGCTTTATTAATGTTTACCGAGTGTTCAAATGCAATTAATGCATAACCAATAATAAATACTAATAATATTCCCAGTTCCATTTTAAAAATTCGCGTTTTTTCTGCTGCTTAAAGTTAACATGCATTTTAGTTTTTTTCAAGTGAAACTTACTTGCAGAATAAAAAATATTCATTAAGAGTTTAGTTAGTTTGACATTTCAAATTTTCGAAAACGATTTCTTGTTTAATTCGAATTCAATTAATGATGCTACAATTGTGTCAAAAAAAAATTTCAATTGATGTGGCTCATGAATTACTGATCGGCTTCTCCATTACTATTACTTCCTAATACTTCACTCATATAATCAAAAAACACCCTCAAATCTTTAAATGCTTTATTCATTTCTTTATAAAATCCGGGTTTTAATACCTGTGCATCAGTAAATTTTTTCACAAAGAAAAATTGTTTGTGTTTTAATATTTCTATTGCCGGATGATCTTTGGCATATCCGCGGGGAGCAGAATTTACTTTCTCTCCAACCAGTTCACTAAAAGTTCCTTTCAGCTTTTTATTGGCTAATAATTTTTTCCAATCCTTATAATTGTAATCAATATCTTGTCGGATAAGCGCTAAATCATTAGGCTCAGGCCCGTAAAAGCCACCTGCAACTAAAGTATTTCCGGGGCTAATTGAAAAGTAATACCCGCCTCTTAATTTTTTTGTGGCTCTTTTAAAACCGCCGGCAAAATGAATTTTGTAAGGAGTTTTGTCTTTTGAAAAACGGGTATCGCGATAAATGCGCATCAGTGCATTTTTTCCGCTTGCTGTTTCAATATTGTCATGTTTACGCATTTCTGCCAACAACATATCGGCAAATGCAATCACATTTTCATGAGCATGGATATACGTCTCCTTATTTTTATTAAACCAGTCTCGATTATTATTTTTTGCTAATTTTTTAAGAAAAGCAAATGTTTCAGGACTTATCTGAGCGGCACTCATTTTATCGCTTCGGCTAATTTTTTCTTAGCTCCTTTACTTTTACGAATGTTGACAGCTACAACTTTATATTCCGGACAAAGCGCTTCGGAGTCGTGTTCATCCCCGGTAATGATGTTTAGCATTATTTCAGGAAAGTGAAAAGTAGTACTTAAAATACCCGGCTTAACTTCTGTTGTAACTTTTGCTTTAACATCCACTTTACCACGTTCTGATTCTACGCAAACTAAATCACCGGAATTAATTAAGTGTTTTTGTGCATCATCAGGATGAATTAAAATTACATCTTCAGTTAAAATTTCCACATTGCCTGTTCTTCGTGTCATTGTTCCGCAGTTATAATGTTCTAATTCTCTGTTCGTAGTGAGAATGTATGGGAAAGTTTTTCCATTCTTCTGAATTTCTCCACTTTCTTTCCAATCGAAATAATGAAATTTACCTTTTCCTCGTTTAAATGAATCAATGTGCAATATTTCAGTGTCACTTCCATCTTTTGCAACAGGCCACTGCTTACCATTATCTCCTAATTCTTCCCACTTTACACCGGCAAAGAAAGGTACAATTTGTGAAATCTCTTCTAACATGGTATCGGGTTTATAAGCAGCTTGTTTGTAACCCATTCTGTTCATGATGTCTACAATAATTTCTCCATCGCCTTTAGTGCCCGGTAAAGGGTCAACAGCTTTATTCACGCGTTGAATTCTTCTTTCGGCATTGGTATAAGTTCCACTTTTTTCAAGGAAAGTGGCTCCCGGTAAAATTACCGTAGCATACTTGGCGGTTTCTGTCATAAAAATTTCCTGAACAACCAGTAAATCTAAATTTTCCATGGCGGCAATTACTTTGTTGGTGTTAGGGTCGGTTTGCACAACGTCTTCACCCATTAACCAAAGTGCTTTTAATTTTCCGTCAATTGAAGCGTCGAACATTTCCGGAATTTTTAATCCTTTCCCAACCGGAATTTTTGTATTGTAAAAATCAGAATACAGTTTATTTATTTCAGGGTCATAAGAATCTAAATAACCTGCACCCTGATGAGGCTGACAGCCCATGTCGGCAGCTCCCTGTACGTTATTTTGCCCACGTAATGGATTTACACCAACACCTCTGCGACCAATATTCCCGGTAATCATAGCTAAATCTGAAATAAGCATTACGGTAAATGTACCCTGCGTGTGTTCAGTAACGCCTAATCCGTGAAAGGACATGGCATTAGGGGCTTTAGCATATGCTAACGCGGCAGTTCTCACCAAATTTCTATCTACGCCGGTAATTTTTTCCATTTCGGCGATATCTACTTTTAAAATTTGATTCTTGAAATCCTCATACCCTTCGGTTCTGTTTTCAATAAATTCTTTTGCTTCAGCTCCTTCACTTATGATGTAATATAACATCATATTTATCAATGCAACATTTGTACCAGGCTTTAGCTGTAAATGATAAGTAGCATATTTTGCCATTTCCGTTCTTCTTGGATCAATAACAATACTAGGCTTGCCTGACATGGCGAATTGTTTTAGTTTAGCTCCGGTAACCGGATGAGCATCGGTTGGATTTGCACCTATTACCATTATACAATCCGTATACTTAATATCTTCTACCGAATTGGTAGCGGCTCCGGTTCCGAATGCCTTTTGCATACCTAATGCAGTAGGCGAGTGACACACACGCGCGCAGCAATCTATATTATTGGTACCGATAACGGCACGAATGAACTTCTGCATCAGATAATTTTCTTCATTGGTACAACGAGCGGAAGAAATTCCGGCAATGGAATCGGGTCCGTATTGCGTTTTGATAGAAGTTAATTTATCTGCAATAAAGTCATAAGCTTCATCCCAGCTAACGGACTCCAACTTACCGTTTTTTCGAATTAATGGAGTTTTTATTCTATCAGGATGATTATAAAATGAGAATGCAAACCTTCCTTTTAAACAAGTATGTCCTTGATTTACTTCAGCAGTATAAGGTGCCTGAATGGATTTCACTTCGCCACTTACTACCGAAACTTCCAAATTACAACCCACACCACAATACGTACACACTGTTCTTACTTTTTCATCGGCAACTATAGCTTTGGATTCAAATACATCAGAAATAGCAGAAGTGGGACAGGCTTGCGCACAGGCACCACAACTCACACATTCAGACTCCATAAAACTTTGATCTAATCCTTTAATAATTTTAGAATCAAATCCCCGACCGGACATACTCAAAACAAATTGCCCCTGCACTTCATCGCAGGCACGCACACAGCGATAGCAATTAATGCATTTGGATAAATCGGAAGTCATGTAAGGATGACTTTTATCTTTTTTTCTATCCAAATGATTTTCTCCTTCCGGATAACGAACATCACGCACACCAACTCTGGCGGCAACGGTTTGTAATTCACAATTACCATTTACTTCGCAGGTTAAACAATCCAACGGATGATCGGTTAAAACCAATTCGATAATATTTTTACGCAGTTTTTCAATTTCTTTTGAATCCGGATAAATGTATTGACCCTCCATCACCGGCGTGTGGCATGAAGCCATGGCTTTGGATTTACCGTCTTTACTGAGCGCTACATCAACAGAGCACACGCGGCAAGAGCCGAATGGATCAAGATTTGGCGCATCACATAAAGTGGGCACTGCATTTTTTCCTTTATACCTTTTGATAAAGGATAAAATAGTTTCCCCTTCTTTAATTTCAAATGGAGTATTATTGATATAAGCTACTTTCATATGACTTAATTAAAATATTTTTTTAATTCTGAATTAAAATATTGCATGGCATTTCTAACGGGTAGCGGAATACCGCCACCATGCGCACAAAGTGATCCTTTTTCAAGGGTGGTTAGTAAATCATTAAACAATTCCTTTTCAATTTTGTATCCCTCGTTGATTGCTTTGCTGGCTAACTCATGTCCTCTTTTTGTCCCAAGACGACACGGAAAACATTTACCACAACTCTCGTAGGCTGCAAAATCAAAAAGATGTTTAATAAAATGCATGATCGGAAAATCTTTTGGGATACTTACTACGGAAGCATGACCAAGTAAAAATCCATTGGAAGAGAAAGATTCAAAATCAATGGTTAAATCATTGAATTTGGAAGAAGGAACAAGTCCACCTAATGGTCCTCCAATTTGTAAAGCTTTTACCGGAGATTTAAATCCGCCACCGCATTCTTTGATAACGGTTGACAGCGGTGTGCCCATATTTACTTCATAAATACCGGGTTTTTTAAAGAAACTATCTAAGCTTACTAATTTAGTTCCTGAAGATTTTTCTGTTCCAATAGCTTTCCAAGCTGCTCCTCCGTTCTCAATGATAAAATGCAAAGCAGCTAAAGTTTCCACATTATTTACTGTGGTAGGTTTATTAAACAAACCTTGCTGAGCCGGGAAGGGAGGACGAACTCGGATTTCAGGTCTTTGTCCCTCAATAGAATTGATTAAGGCTGTTTCTTCTCCGCAAATGTAAGAACCTTGGGCCTGAATAATTTTAAAATCAAAATTAAAGGAACTTCCTCTTATGTTTTTTCCAATTAGGCCTTTTTCTCTTATATCGTCAATGGCTTTTTGGGTAATTTGAATTGCTTCCGGATATTCGGCTCGGATATAAATTACACCGTAAGAAGCATGCGCCACATAACCGGCAATAAGCATACCAAATAATACGGAGTGAGGTCTTTCTTCCAACAAATAACGATCGGAATAAGCGCCGGGATCTCCTTCATCGGCGTTACAAATAATAAATTTCACCTCATTCTTTACATTTCTGCAAAACTCGAGTTTGGTTCCCATGGGAAAACCTGCTCCGCCTCGGCCGCGAACGTTAGATATTTTTATTTCATTTAAAATGCTGGCAGAATCGGTATTTAAGGCATTTACAAAGGGCTTGTAATAATCATCAATATTGGTAAACGCTTTGGTTAGAATTTCCTCACCTATAGCTTTAACCTGATAATTGTCTTTTACCGGAGCTGTTTTTTTAGCATCAAATTTTATTTTTTTGATGGCTTCTCCCGAATAATTATTTCCCTTATAATGAAAAGCACTATTTTCGTGGCAGCGGCCCAGACAAGTCATGTGCCCAATTTCATCTGCTTTAAAAGTCTTTTTTAATTTTTTTATTACGGCATCCTGAGTGCCTGCACAAACGCAAGCGGTGCCATTGCACACGTACACTTTTTTATTTTTATTTTCCGGACGAAGAAAATCGTAGAAGGTGGAAGTGCCATAAGTGTTGGCAGTGCCAATTAGAAATTCCTGAGCCAGTTCTTCCAATTTTTTGGGATTTGGTGTGCCGCTTTTTTCGGCAAGTTTTCCGAGTTTATCAAATAAATTATTTTCTAAACCTTTTCTACCGGAAAGTTCACTTAGATTCTTTGACATAGTTGCAAATTTAAGCTACTGAAAACTACTTTCAGTAAGGGATTAAGGTACGGCTATTTTTTGTGGATTCCAAATTTTGCAAAAGTGTGTATTGCCTATGAAAAAGTGGTTTTGAAATTACTTTTTGGGGCTTATTTAATCGGGCTTTAACAAATTAGGAACGAGCACATTTGGTTATTTAATCGATATGTTTAACTGTTGTAGATTGGGCGAAGGGTTTTTGGTAATCGGATTTTATTATTTTAAACCATAAAAGAAATAAAAGATCATAAAAGTGTTTTTGGTTTTTGAGTTATTAGTTACAAGTTTTTAGTTGTTGGAATTCCCGAATGTCAAGTTGAGCGCCTGCCTTCCGTAGAAATGGTAGTCGAAGCGTGGCACACTGAGCGTGTCGAAGTGTGATTCCCAGAACAAACCCAAACTTTTAACCACATAGTTTCATAGTTATTTTTTCGAGTTGAATTGTAAGATTAGATTTACATAGGAAAATTATTAAAATAATTTTAAGCATGCGAACTTTCCTACCGGAAATTAAATTGTTTTATATTCTAAACCGTAAAAGGAACAAAAGATCATAAAAGAGTTTTTGGTTGGAGGGTTTTTTGTTGTAGGAATTATAGATGTAAGATTTTTGTGTTTTCGTCAGCTTCATCATAGCGCTTGTTTATAAAATGTTCACAAAATCAAAAAAAAAAAAACGCTATTTGAACTTACATTGGGGTTTAATTTGTTCCCGGTACTTGGCCTCTTTGTACTGTTACTTTTTACACTCGGTTCTTATTGTAAAATTGACACTATTTGATTATATTAGCTTTACTGCGCATAAGTAGTGTAGTATAAACTATATGAGAAATAAAATTATAATAATTGTTTTTATAAGCGCGTTTAAAATAAATGCACAGGTGAATTTGGTACCGAACCCGAGTTTTGAGAGTTATACGTGTTGCCCAAACTCTACTGGTCAGCTAAGTTGTACTGAAAATTGGGTTTGGGTTGGTGCATCTACCGATTATTATAATTCGTGTGCAATATCTGGAGGTGTTTCTGTTCCAAGCAATATATATGGTTATCAGATAGCAATAGGTAATGCATATGTTGGAATGAATACTTTCATAATCGGAGAAACTGCCCCATTTACAATTCGAGAACCTATTGGTTCTCAGCTCATTTCTCCATTGCAAATTGGTCAAAAATACTTTTTATCATTTAAGGCTGTTTTAACATTGAATGATTTTGAAAGTTGTTGCGCCAGTAATAAGTTAGGTGCTCTTTTGTCCACAATCCCTTTTTCCAATCAAAACCCAGCACCAGTTAATAATTTTGCACATGTTTATTCGAATTCGATAATCACCGACACTTTAAATTGGACAACTATTAATGGATCATTTATTGCCGATTCAAATTACAATTTTATTTCAATAGGCAATTTTTATACTTCTATTAATACTCAAACTATAGATTTTAAAAACAATTATCCTCAAACAACCGCTGCATACTATTATATTGATGATGTTAGACTTTCTACGGACTCATTATTCACAGTGCAAAGTTTGGCTAAAAAAGAAATTAATAAAAAAATTAGTGTTTGGCCAAATCCGTTCGATAATCTAATAAATATATCAAGTTCATTTCAGATTAAAGAGACTCAGATATTTAATAGTGAAGGAATTCAACTAATTGAGAATAATACTCCAAAAAGTGTTTTAAACTTAAGTCATTTTAAGAGTGGAATATATACATTGATATTAAAGGACAATAATCTAAATAAATATTATTATAAAATAATCAAATTATGAAAAAACTAATCTTCTTCTGTTTTTGCATTTTAAAAACTTACAACTTTTATTCACAACTTCAATGGCAAAAAGGTGGTAATAATATTGCACCACCACCATTTCCACCGACAATAGGAAGTAATGCAACTTGGAATTCCCAAATAAAATTTATTACAGCGGGAATAGATAGAGCTATGTTTAATCCAAATGTTACCAATGTAATAAATGGACAGCCCGCAATACCTCGTAATGGCTTTTTGGGCGTTGGTAATCCTTTATTTTTCATGCCCCCTTCTTTCAGTGGAACAGGTCCTTTTAGCGTATTGCATTTAAATGGTGATAACAGCCCTATTAATGGCCCACAACAGGCTGGTTATCGAAATTGGATGCACTATGGTATTGTGAGCACGCACAATAGAGATTTAATGTTTATGGGTCAACGTTCTAATGGTGCTTATGATGTTACCGATGCCGTTTTTGCCTGGGCAGATAATAATGTTCAAGATAATATGGTATTTACTTTCTTAACCGAAGGTGGTCCTGGCCCTGGAGATTTAACCGGTTCAGGTCCTAACGGTCGGGAAATTGTTCGTTATACGTCCGGCGGTAATATTGGTGTAGGTCCAAGATTTAACGGAGCCTTTGCACCACAAAGTACCCTTCACATGCATAGAGAAAATTCAGCAAATAATTTCCTACAAATCACAAATCAGGCAAGTCCTATAGCCGGTAATCCACTTACAAATGCACCTGGGCCAACTGCCGTAGGCGGACTTGATGGACTTCGTTTAGGAATTGATGCTCCAAACAATGGATATTTGGTTAACACGGAAAACAGACCAATAATTTTTGGCACTAATAATGCAGAAAGAATGCGCGTAATGAATATTACCAATTTAACTTTTCCATTTCCACTAAATCCCGGAGGACTAGCCGGTGATTTAACCAGAGTTTCTATTTCACATAATCCGGCAGCTCCTCTTACAAGACCTTTGGCAGCATTGCATATTGGTTATAATACCGGAAGTATTTTAGGCCCGGCAACCACAGATGGTTGGAGAAACTGGATGGACTGCGGTATGTTGGTTACCAGAGAAACCGATAATGTGTACTTAGGATTAAAACCTGAACCGGGTGGATTTTTTGGACAAAACAGACAAGACGCTGTACTAGCTTGGGGTGATGATCTTTCCAATGTTCCGGGAAATGTTGGTCCTGATCGTTTCAGAATAATATTCACCACTTTTACCACCGCCACTTCACCAACCGTTATGACAAGTCAAAACGGTTTAGAGTTTGCAAGATTTACACCGGGCTTACTTAATAACAATACAGTAGCGCATCCAAAAATAGGAATCGGAGATTTTCAATCCATGGGTAATTTAGACCCAAACAATACTGTAGAAATTAATACACCACTAGGCGCTGCACCATTAAGTTTAGGAGCGGGAGTAAATGCTCCTTTCATTCCCGGTTCATGGCCAGGTTCAACAGGAGCAAGTGGACTTCGCTTTAGAGATTTAACTAGCTTGAGTGTCGTTGTTCCTACAGTATCTTATGCACAGGCAACTATTAATCCAACTAAAGTTCTTTCTGTAGATGGAAACGGAGATGTAGTATTGATCAATCCAGCCGCAACGGTTTTAACCAATAATGGAATATCAACCACATCAACGGGAATTGTACAATTAGGAATAAATTGTCCAGAAACAAACACAGCAATAGTTTCTCAATTTCAATTGATAAACAACAGGCAGGTACCAATGAACAATAATAATTTTGTTTTCACAAACACCAATGGTTTATTTGCCGGACAGAATAATGTTGGAGTTGGTACGGGTTGTGTTCCCGGGAATAGACTTGAGGTTGATAGGAATACCGGGCTTGCATTTACTAGTGGATTGCGTTTAAGTCAGTTTGCCGTTGGTGCACCAACGGTAGCTGCCTTTCAAAACCGTATATTGAGCGTAGACGCATCCGGCGATGTTATTTTATCAACTGTTCCAACACCAACCGGGGGAGGAACTAGTATAGGAAATTATTGTAATCTTCCACAAAATCCCTTGGTAGGTTCAGATTATGAAATCCCAACGGGAGGATTTAACTATCGCTTTACAGGGCAATCAATAATTGCACCAGGAGCACCTCAACAAGACATGGTTTCCATTGGGTATCCTTGCGCCGTACCATTACCTGTTTCAAAATTCAGTGTACTCGAACAACAGACTGTTGCAGTTGTTCCTTTTGAAAATTATGCCGGTCATTTCAAAAACAGTAATATTCCAGACGCGTCTTCAGCTAATTTTATTACCGGTGGCGTGTTTGGCCAAGCTCGTGGTAATGTATCAGGCTTTATCGCATTTCCTCCTCCAGTTAATTCTGGCGGTGTTTTTCAAGCTTCTGGCGCTCTTGGTAATATTGGTGTATTTGGTAGAATTTCAGGAACAACAACTCCTCAGCTTTTTGCAAATAATGGCCCTTATGCAATTGGCGGTTGTTTTATATCTGATTCGAATATGGTTGTTGGTGGGGGAATATTTACCACTATGAATTATGGAGTTTATTCATACGCAGATAATTCTAGTGCAAGTTCAAATTTCGGGGTATTTACAGAATCTCCAATAGGTCTAAATAATTCTGCTTTATTTGTAAGCGGAGATGCGTTTATTACAGGTTCAGATAATTTTGCAAGTGATCAAATTTTAAAACAAAACATCACTCCACTTTCGAATGCTTTAACAACAATTAATCAGTTACAACCAAAATCATTTAATTATAATAACAGTCTATATCCGCAAATGAATCTGGCATCTGGGCTTCAATTTGGATTAATTGCACAGCAAGTTCAAACTGTGCTTCCAAACATAGTTAACAGTACAACTTATCCTCCCAAATCATTAAATGGCCAGAATTATCCGGCACAACAATATCTTACTCTCGAATATACACAACTAATCCCGATCCTAATTAAAGCTGTACAGGAGCTAAGTGCACAAAATCAATCTCAGGATTCTCTTATTCAAGTTCTTACTCAAAACATAAACGCCTGCTGCGAAAATCAGCAAGCCAAACAAACCGGTGTTAATGGTAATAATCAGCAAGCTCAAGAACAAATCCTTAATCAATTAAATGTTGACTTAAGCGATAAGGATGTAATTGTACTCAACCAAAACATCCCTAATCCTTATGCAGAGCATACCATCATCACTTACAATGTTCCGGCACAATATGGTTTTGCTCAAATCATTTTTAAAACCATTGATGGTAAAATCATTAAAGCCGTGGATATTGAGAAAAAAGGCCGAGGTCAACTCAATGTATTTGCCGCAGATTTAACTAACGGTTTGTATATGTACACCTTAATTGTGGATGGCAAGGAAATTGATACCAAGAAAATGGTGAAGCAGCAGTAAGTTTTTTATTAAGCGTAAACCGTTAATTTACCTTCCCGGCAAAAGGCCATTAACTCAATGCCCAGTTCTTTAGAGAAATCAACGGCTAAACTGGAAGGTGCTGAAACCGCAGCCAAAGCCGGTATGCCGGCCATAAAACATTTGGAAACAATTTCATAACTCACGCGGCCGCTTACTAACAAAATATTGGCTTGTTCTAATTTTTCCTCCATTAATAGTGCGCCAACTACCTTGTCCACGGCGTTATGTCGTCCAATATCTTCCCGTACAACCAGCATGTTTCCATTTTTATCAAAGGCTGCAGCGCCATGACAGCCCCCGGTTTTGGTAAATAAATTTTGATTTTTTTGCATGATCTCAAAGAGGGACGGAATTTTAGTGTAAGGAATTTCAGATCGCTTGCTGATATTTCCGGCTCTTCCTTCAAATGAAGTTCTACCGCATATGCCGCAGGAGGCCACTGATAATAACTGTCTTGAATTTAAATATCCGGTTCCTAATATTTCTTTATTGATATTTAAAGAAACACTATCAATTATTCCGGATTTATTATGTTGTATCACCATTTTCGGGTGAGGATTTTTTTTTCGGTAAATATCTTCACAATAAAGCAATCCTCTTACCAAATCCAATTCATGGCCGGGAGTTTGCATGGTAATGCTTAGGGGTTCAGAATTAATAATAATTTGAAGGGCTTGCTCTAAGAGTAAAGCATCCTCCACTTTTTTTTCTTCCCCTGTTGCACTAATTTTTTTGCCCTGATATATTTCGGATTGCTTCAAGATAATCCGGAAATTTTTCCTTCGCTGTCTATATCCATTCCTTCTGATGCCGGAATGGCTGGTAAGCCAGGCATACGCATCATATCACCCAGAATCGGAATTAAAAAGCCGGCTCCGGCTGCAATTTCAAATTCACGCACGGTAATTTTAAATCCGGTTGGCCTGCCACGTAATGCTTCATTATCTGAAAATGATTTTTGCGTTTTAGCCATACAAATGGGCAAATGGCTTAATCCTAAATTTTCAATTCGTTTCAATCCGGTAAGCGCTTCTTTGGCATACACAACACCATCAGCCCCGTAAATTTCTTTGGCAATTTTTTCTATTTTTTCTTTCACCGGTGAATTCCAATCGTAAAGTGGTTTGAAATTACTTTTACCGCTTTCTACTGCAGCTACAACGGCTTCGGCTAATTTAGCAGTTCCTGCACCGCCTTTGGCCCATCCTTCTGACTTCACGGCCTGAACACCCATGTCGGCACATTTTTTAATAATTAAATTAACTTCTTCTTCGCTGTCTGTGTGCCTGCTATTAATAGCAACTACAGGTTGTAAACCAAACTTCTTAATATTTTCAATGTGTTTTTCAAGATTTGCAAATCCTTTTTCAACGCGTTCCATGTTTGGCGTATCGTATTCTTCCGGATTGGCTCCGCCATGATGACGTAATGCGCGAATGGTAGCCACTAACACAGTTGCTTTTGGTTTTAATCCGGCGTAAGCACATTTAATATCCAGGAATTTTTCTGCTCCTAAGTCGGCACCAAATCCGGCTTCGGTTACCACGTAATTACTTAAACTTAATCCCATTTTTGTAGCAATGATGGTATTGGTTCCTTGCGCAATATTGGCAAAAGGTCCACCGTGTATAATTGCGGGATTTCCTTCTAGGGTTTGTACTAAATTCGGACGAATAGCATCTTTTAATAAAATAGCCATGGCTCCTTGCGCTTTTAAATCACGCGCATAAATAGGTTTGCGATCATACGTAAAGCCAATAAAAATATTTCCGAGACGAGTCTTTAAATCATTTATGTCTTTACTCATACATAAAATGGCCATTACTTCACTGGCGGGCGTAATATTAAATCCGTTTTCGCGAGGCACACCATTACCTGTGCCGCCTAAACCAATTACAATTTGACGTAAGGAACGATCATTCATATCCATTACCCTTTTCCATAAAATGGTGCGAGGATCTATGCCTAGATTTCCGGATTTGTTTTGAATATTATTATCTATTAAAGCAGCCAATAAATTATTTGCTTTTTCTATAGCAGAAAAGTCGCCTGTGAAATGCAAATTAATATCTTCCATAGGTACCACCTGAGAATAACCACCACCTGCGGCCCCACCTTTAATACCAAAAACCGGACCCAAAGAAGGTTCTCTCAAAACTGCAGTAGCTTGTTTACCGATATGGTTTAATCCTTCAGTAAGACCAATGGAGACCGTTGTTTTTCCTTCTCCGGCAGGAGTTGGCGTTAATGCGGAAACCAATATTAAATTATTTTGAGCAACTTTTTTATCATCGATTAAATGAAGAGGGAGTTTGGCCTTGTATTTGCCGTACATATCAATATCATCTTCGCTTACTTTTAATTTGGCGGCTATTTTTGAAATGTGCTGAAGTTTTGCAGCTTGGGCAATTTCTAAATCTGAAGGTACTTTGCTCATCGTGATTGGTTTTTTAATTTAGGTTTGAATTTAACTTATAATGGTTTAATTGGTGATAGTTATTTTTAATCCAATCGAAGGTATAAGTTTTTTTAAGCAAAGTCAACTAAATAACAACTTTCAAATGCTTAATTGGCAATGAATTACAAAAGTATTGGATTTAATGCCAAAATAGAAAAAAGTTTATGTTCTAATGTTACCAAATGTGCCATTGACTTTGAGCATCATTAAGTATTATTTTTTTTCTTCCAAAAAGCATTCTTCCACCAATGAATACGGGTAAAGCAGCCATAGAAATACTACTTATTTGCTGTGCTTTATTAAAATTAAAAGACGAGCCTTCAAAAGAAATAACAGGAGAAATTACTAAAGCAGAAAAAACGGAGGCCGCCATTCCCCAAGCCATAACTTTATTCCAGGTTTTTCTGTTTATTTTAATGGAATGCAAATCGCTGTATGCAATTTTTTGTGTATTTAAAGGAAACGTATCTCGACCGCTTTCTAAAAAATAATTTTGTGCGATTCGATTTGAATCTAGAAAAATAGTATCTCCTTTGATTAAAAGAAATCCACCTTTGTGCTTCGTAAAATCTGAATTGTTTTTTGTTTTACTCTTGATTTTAATATTGTCAAATCGATTAATGTTTTTACTTTTATTGGAATGACTAAACCATAAAAAAGAATAAGCAGCCGTATCATTTCCGATTCGAATATTTTTTAAAGTGTTTTTCAGATGTAAGGAAAGTGTTTTGGGAGATGTATTTGTTTTAACCTCATACCAGAAAATTTTTGTGGAATCTTTAAAATGATAATTAAGAATTAGCAATTCACCAATTAGTTTAAACTTAGCCGATGAATCTAATGCCGAATCAACTAAAGTTTTTTGAATGCATGTTCCATCACTTTTAAATTGAATAGAAGAACTAGAATTATTTTCCTGAACAAGATTTAATAAAATAGGGGAAGAATCGCTTAAATTTTGGGTGAAGTGCCAAGGTTGTTGTATTAATTGCTTATACAGATTTTGTGAAAGTCCGTTCAGCATTAAAATAGTGAATAGGGTAATTAAAACCGATTTTCTCAAGTGTAAAAAATTTATCAGGCTAAACCATCACCCATAATTTTAACTTTTAATCCGTTCATTTCCGGATTTAATTTTAATTGGCAGGATAATCTGGACGTATCCGTAATATTAGGTAAGGTATCAAGCATGGCGTATTCGTCTTCACTAATAGCAGGAAGATTAACCGAGTCAGACAATACTTCAACGTGGCAAGTTGCGCATAAGGCCATCCCTCCGCAAGTTGCAAGTATGTCGTATTCATTGCCCTTTAAAAATTCCATGAGACTCAAACCCATATCTGTTGGTGCAATTAATTCTGTTTCTTTTTCATTTTGATCGATTACAATTATTTTTATGTCTTTCATTAGTCTAAAATAAAGCAGTGGTTAAACTATCGGTATTAGTATGGTGGTACAATTAATTTTTTTCCTGACACAATTCAATTAGAATTCCGTTGGTAGATTTCGGATGTAAAAAACAAATTCTTTTATTATCTGCACCGTCTTTCGGACTTTGATGAATTAATTCAAAACCTTCTTCTTTTAAGCGGGTCATTTCTTCCTCAATATTATCCACTTCAAATGCAATGTGATGCATGCCTTCACCTTTTTTCTCAATAAATTTTGCAATGGCGCTTTCTGAATTAGAAGCTTCCAGCAATTCTATTTTAGAATCGCCGATTTGAAAAAAAGAAGTCATTACTCCTTCACTTTCCACTGTTTCAGATTTATAGTGACTTTTGCCGAATAATTTTTTAAATAATTCGTTACTGGATTGAATGTTTTTAACAGCGAAACCCAGATGCTCAATTTTTTTAATCATAATTTTTTTTATCAAAAAATTCCTGTTCGTTTATTTTTGTGAAGCCCTCATTAATGCCGGAAACCAAAGTTAATTCATTTAACGCATTTATTTCAAAAGGCACGTCGTTTTTATAAAATTCTTTGTTTTGTGTGAATCCGCCGGGTTTATTAGCCTTATTTATTTTTGAGGGCTTCCAGTTTTTACCTAAAGAATAACGAATATTAAATAACTGACCGGGTAATTGTGTGATTTCTGCTAAAAAACCATCAGCTATGTAAACGCTTCTCACAAATTCCTTTTCATTAAATAAAAGAAAAACGGCATCGTTTCCGGTTTGATTTTTAATGGTAAGATTTACTTTTGCGTTTAAATTATATTGCATTTTACCAAAATGTTCCTGATAGGGAGAATCACCCATTTTAAGTCCGGAGAAGGAAGCTTCAATGATAGGGTTTGTATTTTCAATCGGTGGTTTTGAGTCAGCAGATAAATTTACAATGAGCAGAAATAAGGCAACGGCAAGCGGAGTAGCAAATAAAATATATTTGTATTCGTTATAATTTGTTTTTATTTCGTTAGGATTAACTTTTGGTATGGGATTTGTTTTGGCATATTTACGAATGTGTTCATCGTAATATTTTCTTCGTTTTAGCTCCTGTTCTTCAAAAGACCAATTTTTTGTTCCCGGTTTTTTATAATTCGTTTTGGTATTGGAGTTGCGATAGTATTTCAATTTCAGATCATAAGATCTTCGCAAAGAAGGATTGCCTAAAATTTCGTAGGCTTTTCTGATTTTCCGAAATTGATCTTGACCATTTGGATTTTTGTCAGGATGAAAAAGTTTAGCCAATTTTCTGAAAGCCGCTTTAATTTCTGCTGCGGTGGCGTTTTCTTTTACGCCAAGTATTTCATAGTAATTTATCAAAATTAATAGCGGATACAAACATTTTTAGGCTCGGTAAAGAATTCAATGGCCTCAAATCCTCCTTCTCGCCCAACGCCACTTGCTTTTACCCCGCCAAACGGCGTTCTTAAGTCACGAAGCAACCAGCAATTTATCCAAACAATACCGGCGTGAATTTGCGCGGCAACTTGATGAGCACGACTTAAATTCTCGGTCCACACGGTACTCGCTAAACCGTACATGGTTGCGTTTGCTAACTGAATTGCTTCTTCATCCGTATCAAAGGGCTGAATGGTTACAACGGGTCCGAATATTTCTTCCTGATTTGTTCTGCAGTTTTGATTTAATCCTTCAATTACTGTAGGAGAAATATAATAACCTTCACTTAATTCGGCACTTGGAACTACCAATTCGCCTCCACAAAGCACTTTTCCTCCTTCTTGTTTTGCCAATTCTATATAAGATAATATTTTATCACGATGACCTTTACTTACTACTGCTCCAATTTTTGTTTTTTCATTTTGAGGATCACCAACAGTTAATTCTTTAACCTTGGCCACAAATTCAGTTTTAAATTTATCATAAATTTTTCGTTCAACAAGAATTCTGGAACCACACAAACAAATTTGTCCTTGATTACTAAAAGACGATAATAAAGTAGTACTCATCATTTTTTCAAAATTGCAATCTGCAAATATGATATTTGGATTTTTGCCACCAAGTTCTAGAGATAATTTTTTAAACATGGGTGCGGCAATGGAAGCAATTTGTTTTCCGGTTGTAGTTCCACCGGTAAAGGAAATAAGCGGAATATCTTTATGCGAAACTATGGCATTACCAACCTTAGCACCTAAGCCGTGCACAATATTCAACACACCGGGAGGCAAGCCGGCTTCAATACAAATTTCAGATAATAAAAATGCGGTCATTGGAGTTACCTCGCTTGGTTTTGCAACAACAGTGCAGCCGGCAGCAAGAGCCGGAGCAATTTTCCAGCTAAATAAATATAAGGGTAAATTCCAGGGCGAGATGCATCCGGCAACGCCAACGGCTTGTTTTAATGTATAGTTAATAGCAGTATCTTCCATACTATGCGAATGAGATGCAAAATGTAAAATACCCGTACCGTAAAAATTGAAATTTGCAGCGGCTCGTGGAATATCAACCGACTTAGCTAATTTTAAGGGTTTACCGTTGTCGATACTTTCGGCAAGAGCCAATTTATCTAAATTTTTTAAGATTAAATTTGAAATTTGAATCAGTATTTGAGATCTTTTATCTTTTGAGGTATTGCTCCATTCCTTAAAGGCAGCTTTTGCCGCTGCATACGCCAGTTCAACATCCTGTTCATCACTATCCGGAATGTAAGAATAAACTTTTCCGTTTGAAGGGTTGTAGTTATCCAAATAGGATTTGGAAATAGGTTCAATTAACTTTCCGTTAATATAATTTTTAATATACACCATAAAATTAGCTCCATAAAGATACTAAATTTAATGTGTATTGATTATAGTGCTGAGCTTACATTTTTTAAATATTTGACAGAGTTAAAGTTGGAAAACTGACTTTACATCCACACGGTATTGTTTAATTTTTATTAAGATGTAAAATGACTCAATTTGCGAAATTAATGTCCATACAAAGGCTACATTAAAAACTATTTGCGCTTCATTTCCGACTAAACGATTAAGTACAACTAATACAAATAAGACCGACCTAACTTTAATCGCGTAGGTATTTAGTGCCAGGTGATTTTTAAATTTAATATAACAGAGCAAGTGAAGACCCATTTCGAGTACTAGTAAAATTAAGAGTAGGGTCATATTGGATTGAATAAATTCAGTTTCATTAAAGGCTAAATAAAAAAACACGCTCAACCAAAAAAACAAACCGGTTTGGGCACTATATTGACGAAGTTTTCTGGAATATAGTTTATGTTTCCTGGCTAAATAGGCATCCATTAAATCAAAAGTTAATGTTACTAATAAGGCAAGGGTTATTAAAAATGACGAAAATGGAATTGAAATAAAAACCTGAGATAAAATTCCAAAAGCTAAAATCAATCTGCTTTTGGCAATCAGAAAATGAACCGGATTAAAATGTTGTAATGTTGTTTTCATATTAAATTAGTTTTGTTGCCACAAATTTATTGGAAGAGCAAGGGACTGTTTTGCGGAATAATGGCTCACAATAAGTAGGATTTGTGTGATTTGCAGAAGGAATTAATTTTGATAAAAACTCCATATGTGAATTTGCATTTTTTGCAAATATGATAGATTTAATGCCAATAAAATGCGAATATTAGAAGGGGAATGCGGTAAAAAATAAAAATAAAATCGCAAGGAATTAAGCCCATTCCCAAGCAGAACGATAGGCTCCATTTTTCTCACAGTATTCTAAGAAAGCAGCGTAGAATGGATGAACACCAACGGTGGCACTGTCTCCAATAATTACCAGTTTTTTCTTGGCTCGGGTAATTGCTACATTCATTCTTCGTAAATCGGATAAGAACCCAATTTCTTTTTTATCATTACTTCTAACTAAAGAAATATAAATTACATCCCTTTCTTCACCCTGAAAGCCATCAATTGTTTTAATATTAAGCGAGGCTAATTTATTCGTATTTAAAGGGAAAGCCGATTGATTATCTTTTAACCATTCAATTTGTTCTTTATAAGGAGCTATGATGCCAACATCCACGGCAGGGTATTCGGGATAATCCATGTACTCGGTTAATAATTGTTGCAGATGTAAATACACCAACTCTCCTTCTTTTGGATTGGAGAAACTCAATGATTCCGGATTTTGAATTTCATCATAATTACATCCTGCAGTGTCAATAAATTCTATGCTTTTATGCAGTAAACTTTCCTCATTATTTACTAAACAATTTTCGATTACGCTGGCATCTGCAGTTAATTTACCTTGGTAAAAATATTCATTACTAAAACCCATTATGGCATTACTCATACGATATTGGTGATTCAATAATACAACGGTATTTTGTAATAGCATTGTTTTATCAAATAAGGTTTCAGCTAATCCCATTTTTTTGGCCTGAACACTTTTTACAACAGGAGGTAACTGAAAGTGGTCTCCACTAAGAATGATACGTTCGCACTTCAAAAGAGGTATCCAAACCATGGGTTCAAGAGCCTGTGATGCTTCATCAAAAAATAAGGTTCTGAATTTTTTGCGCGCCATATTTTTAGAATTACTACTAACAGGTGTACAACATATTACCTGAGCAGTTTTAAATAAATCATCTGTGATGTGATCTTCCAATAAGCGTGCTTCTTTTAAACAATTACGCGCTTCGGTATAAAACGTTGCTCTTTGTTTGGCATCTTCCTTACCAAATACTCTTTTGTATTTGCCGGCCATTCTGAAATATTCTTCGGCGGTTCTTCGTAAATTTTTTATGTCTTTGAAAAAAGGCGATGAATTTAACCGACCATCAATACTGCATTGTTGTAAATCATCTGATATTCTGGCCGGATGACCTAAGCGTAAAACCTGAATGCCCTTTTGAAATAACTTTTCAGTAATTAAATCAACGGCTGTATTGGTTGGCGCACATACCAATATTTGATTTTCTGTTTGCAATGTAATTCGAATAGCTTCTATAAGTGTTGTGGTTTTACCGGTACCAGGAGGGCCGTGAACTATTCCAATATCATTTACCGAAAGTATATGTTGAAGTGCTTTGTTTTGCGATGTATTTAATTGTTGTACTTTAAAAATTGTTTCGTTTTTTGTAAATGAAATCTCAAGAGTTCCTTCTATCATTTCACGGAGTTCAGCCGTTCGGTTATTTCGTGCCTTGATTACATGATCTAAGGCGTTCTGCATCTCTTGATAACTGTTGTCGTCAAATTGAATATTAATTCCCAGTTTACCTTCAAAACACCAATCCGGTAACTCATCATATGGGACAATTATTTTTAAAGTGTTTTTTGAGGCGTTTTTAATTATCGCCTGAAGTGTGTGCTGTTCATCAGAATAATTGCTGAACAAATTAATATTTTTTCCACTGCTAAATTGGTGCGGAGTGTCTACATGTGAGGTGCGTTCTATTTCCAACTGTAGATATTCGCCATTTCCTAGTTCTTCAGAATTGATTTTTACAGGATACCAGGTTAGTCCGTTTTTTCTTCGTTGATCAATCCCAACTCTTAAAAACTGGTCCTGATAAAGCCTGTAGTCTTCGTCACGTTCAATCTGAAGTGTTTCTTTGAGCTTGAGTAATCTTTGAATAGCTGCTGTATCAGACATTAGGGTGTTTTCATGAATGTTTCATTTCTTAATTGAGAACTGGTTTTTGTAGAGCCGTCGTGACTCCATCCGGGCGGACCAAAAACATACATGAGTTTTGCTTTTAGTGAAGATTTCTTTTTTAGATCTTTCCAAATATTAATCCATTCATGAAAAACTAAAGTAAAAGGATTTGAATTTTTTAAATTAGTAGTAAGACCGTACTTTACGGGATCGCTTTCTTCTTCTTTTTGAAATGTGCCAAATAGTTTGTCCCAAATAATCAGCATCATGCCCATGTTTTTATCCAGATATCTTATATTACTACCGTGGTGTACGCGATGATGAGAAGGAGTAACCAAAATGTATTCCAGCAAACCTAATTTATCAATAGCTTGTGTATGAACCAGAATGCCGAATATCTGAGTAGCACTATAAGCAAACATTATATCCAATCCATCAAATCCACACAAGGATAGTGGAATAAAATAAATAAAGCGATAAAGCGGCTGGAAAACGGATGACCTAAATCCTACACTTAAGTTAAATTCTTCGCTACTGTGATGAGTTACATGTATAGCCCAAAAAAATCGGCAATAATGATCAATTCGGTGAAGCCAGTAATACATAAAATCTTCAAACAAAATTAAAGTAATCCAATATAAAATGCCATGGGTTGGCCAAGTGAAAACATGAAATTGAAAGAAATAGGATAATACCAGTAAACAAAGTGTTCGCACTAATATATCAAGACCCATATTTAATGCAGTTAAATAAATATTAGCTAGTGTGCCTTTAGTGGAATAATAATTTTTTTTATTGAAATAGGAATAAAATATTTCAATGCCAATAACAATAGCATAAACCGGTACAGAAATAAGGACTAATAAAGATTCTCTGAATTCATTCATTTAGGTGCAAAGATAAAAAGAATTTGAAGTGTTAAAATATGATCTTCATCTGATATTTAAGAAGAATATTTAATACATCACTTGTACATAGCCTCTGTACACCGTATTATTTGCATCGCCCAATTTCAGTATAAAATAATAAGTTCCTGCAGGTAGTTTGCCGGAAGTTTTTTCAGATGTGCCGTCCCAGTTATTTTCGTACGGTGATTTTTTATGGATTAAATTTCCCCAACGATTATAAATTACAAGTTCATTATGAGGAAATTGATGGAGCCCTTTTATTTCAAACAAATCATTTTTTCCATCTCCATTAGGGGTAAACACTTGCGGAATAGGCCCGAAACCTAAATCATTTATCACTAAAGTTTTTGTTACGGAAGCAAAGCAACCATCCGGGTTTTCAATAATCAAAGTTACCGTATAAGTTCCCGGTGAGGTATAATTAAAATTAGGAGAATTTAGAACGGAGGTATTTCCATTTCCAAATTGCCATTGGTTATTACTATTATTTAAACTGGTATTGCTAAAAGTGATTAAAACCGGCGCAACACCTCCGTCAGGGTTAAAAGTAAAGTCAGGAAATAAAGTAGACTGATAAATGCTTATAGCAGCACTACTGCTTCCACAAACATTAGTATAAGTAACAATGTAGTTTCCGGCCGCATTTACAGTTTCGGTGTTTGCCGTATTGGAAGAACTATTCCAGGCATAAAGTGTACCGCCGTTAATTCCGTTTGCAGTCAGCGTAGCTGTTTCTCCTGAACAAATCATTATTTTATTGGCAGTTAAACTTACAATAGGTGCGCTTTGAAAAAGAACATTGATTGTTTCGCTATTAACACCACACGAATTACTTATAGCTGCAGTATAAATTCCACTAACGGAAGTGGTAAAGATTGGTCCGGATGCTCCTGTATTCCAAGAATAAGTTCCGCTTGTACCGTTTGCTGTGAGTGTTGCCGTTTGACCTTCACAATAGAATGGTGAAGAAGCATTAATGGATAGGGTGGGCAATGGACCGTTTAGAATATTGAATGTGGCAGTAACGGCGCCCGGGCACTCGTTAGTTAGTGAAACAGTATATACGCCGGTATTTGTTACGGTAATAGACGAAACATTTCCAGCTCCGGTGCTCCACGCAAAAGTTCCTGTACCGCTGGCGGTTAAGGTTACACTGCCGCCTGAGCATATGGTATTACTACTTGCTGCTAAATTTACACTTGATGAACCATCAGAAATATTAATTGAATAGACGGAAGATCCGCAGGCATTTGTTAAGGTGGCTGTGTATATCCCGGGAACGTTAGTTGAAATAGATGGTGTATTGCCGGCGCCGTTGCTCCATACAAAGGTACCTGTGCTTCCTGAAGTATTTAAAGTAACGCTTTGGCTATTACAAATTATAGTGGAAGAAGGAATAATGGTAAATATTGGAGCTGCGCCTCCAGTCACCGTTGCGCTTTGAACGGAAGATCCGCAAACGTTAGTAATGGTAACGTTATAAACACCGCTTGTGGTTGTAGTAATTACACTAGCTGTTGAACCCGTACTCCACGAAAATGTTCCTGTACCGCCGTTGGCTATGATAGTGGCTGTTGACCCCCCACAAATATTAAAACTATTAGAATTTAAACTTAAAGTTGGCGATGGTGTTATGCTAACGGTTGCGGTGTTTGTGTTATTGCAATTATTTCCATTGGTTCCGGTAACAGTATAAATAGTTTGTACTGTAGGGGAAACAGCAATTGTAGAAGTAAAAGCACCGGTACTCCAGGTGTAATTTAGGGCTCCATTGGCTGTGATTTGCACTGAAGAACCTGCGCAAGTGGTAGGAGAATTAACAGTTATCGTTGGAATATTGATTATTGTAATTGTTCCGGTAACACTAGCAGAACATAAACCAGTGGTGCCAGTAACCGAATAAACAGTTGTAACACTTGGTGAAGCGCTTATTGTATTCGTAACTGCACCGGTACTCCAAGAGTATGTCGCCGCGCCATTTGCAGTTAAGGTTGAACTGTTGCCATTACAGGCAGTGGCAGAACTAACGGTTACCGTTGGGCCATTATTAACTGTAATAAATACCGGATCTCTATAAGTACCCGGACAAGGCTGAGCATATAAAGTAAATACACCTGTTGATGTAAAAGTTGGAGTAACAAAAGTTGTTCCTGAACCAATTGGAGTTCCTCCGGCACTTACGGTGTACCAGGATATTGCCGATGTACCGCTCGATGCACTGACTGTTGCTGATGTATTAATACATGTTGTGGCATGTACAACAGAGATTGTGGGACTGGGAGCAATTACTGCCGTTGATCCACTTCCGCCGGCTGTTGATCCGTTAGGCGGAAAATTATTTTGAATAGAATTTGCATTGCCCGTTTGCAAACCGTTAGTGCCTCCGGCCACACTGTTCAAAGGTAAAACTCCGGTAACCCCTATATACCCACCACCGCCACCACCACCGGGGCCATAGGAGTTAGAATTAGGAATTCCACAATTGTTAGAAACATTACCACCATTTCCACCCCTTACACTTATTGCAGTAGCATTGGTTAAATTGGTGGTTCCAATGATATCTAAGATAACAGTTCCGCCACCTCCTGCGCCACCGGCACCGTCATTTGTAGCACAACCCGTTGTAGAATTAGAACCATTTCCTCCATTGGCTAATATTGTTCCTGCTCCGCTAATATTTCCATAGCATAAAATATATACCAGTCCGCCTCCTCTTCCGCCTGCACCCGATCTATTATCGTTTCCGTGTCCGGCACCTCCACCTCCACCCACAAATAATTTTCCGGTTGAATAATCCAATGGCCAGCCACCAATTCCACCCATTACTCTTCGATTATCGCCACCCCATGCGCCTGCACCGGGAGCAGTAGTGCCCGGATTTTGGTTGGAGTTAGACCAAGTATAACCTCCTCTTCCACCACCGGAAGAAGTACTCCCTGCAAAACCGGCCGATTCTAAATTCCATGCTGCATTAAATCCTGCTTGTGGATTTCCTCTTCCGTTATAGGCGGATAATAATCCAACATTGGCGCCACCTCCTCCACCGGAATTATGTGTAGTACCACCTCCGCCTCCATTTGCCATGGCACCCCGACAATGTTGAGCTGAGTACGTCTGATAACGCGTGGTATCACCATTTACAGATTCACCTTTATATGCTCCTTCACTTTGGCTTATGTGTCCGAATTTATTTCCGAAGGTTACCAATGGCAAAACCATTCCCGGAGTAGATCCTCCGCGAAAAGCCAAAGCGCTGGCGTTAAAAGAGGGTGTTGAAGTTAATGTACAATTATTAGCAACTTCAACTACTATCACGCCGCCAACAGTTCCATTCCAGGCCGGACAAGTAATATTTCCCGCTCCGCTTACGGATAAGGTGGTATAACGAGGAACTTTGATAACCTGAACTTTATTTAAATAAGAATAATTTTTTGACAAGCTGCAATCAAAAACCAAAGTGGTATTATTTGGGATTACCCTGATTTGAGCAAATTCGTAATTACCGCAATTATTGTAATTTGTTATTCCCCCGTAAGTTGTATTTGTTGGGATAGAACTGTTCACATCAGGAAATAAAGTATCTCTTCCGGCATTCACACTTACACCTTGCATTTGAATTATAAAAATCAAATCACCAATTGCAAATCCGGCAGTACTTCCAACACTAATGGTTGATGAGCCTCCTGCATTAGCTGTTAATGGTGTGTAAATATTTACTGTGCTATTAGCTAGTGTAATATTGCCGGCACCATCTTTTCCTCTTTGCGAGAAGATTATAAAATTTGAAAACAGGAATAAGATAAAAAAGAAATGCCTCATAAAATCAGAAACAATTTACGAAATTGAAACTTAAATATTCAATAAAAATCAAGAATAGTTACCGTTGTACATTAATTTTTGCCAATAGTTAATCTTCCAGTAAAAAAATGGCTTCTTCAAACTCATTTTTAGCCTTTTTGTCATTAATTGTTTCAGCTAATTTTAAACCATCCTTTAAGAATTGAAGAGCAATCTCATTTTCTTGTTTAGTTTGGAAAAGTTTTCCCATTTGATAATAACAAGCGATGTATTTTGGATTAAGGATTAATACTTTTTTAAAATATTTTTCAGCTTCATTAAAATTTTCATCTGAAAAATATTCAATTCCTAAAGCGTAATTGCTAAAAACATCATTGGGGTCAGAAAGCAGAAAATTCTTTAAGTAAATTATTCTTTCTTCCCGATTCATTTAAGCTGATGTAAATTGTTTTAAAAAGCGAATGTCGTTTTCGAAAAATAAACGCAAATCTGTAATTCGATATTTCAACATGGCTATTCTTTCAATTCCCATACCAAAAGCAAAACCGCTGAATTTATTACTGTCAATTCCACAGTTTTCTAGTACCTGCGGATCAACCATGCCGCAGCCCAATATTTCAACCCAACCGCTTTGCTTGCATACACTGCATCCTTTGCCTTTACAAATTGTACAACTGATATCCATTTCGGCGCTTGGCTCGGTAAAAGGAAAATAACTTGGCCTTAGTCTTATTTTAGTATCCGGTCCAAACAGCTCTCCGGTAAAATGCTGCAAAGTTTGCTTTAAATCAGCAAAAGAAACCTTTTCATCAATGTAAAGTCCCTCCACCTGATGAAATTGACAATGCGCTCTGGCACTAACCGCTTCATTGCGATAAACTCTTCCCGGACTAATTGTACGAATAGGAGGTTTTTTGGATTCCATAATATGCACCTGTACGCTTGAGGTTTGTGTTCTTAAAACGCGTTCCGGATCCAAATTCACATAAAATGTATCTTGCATATCTCTGGCCGGATGATTTTCAGGCGTATTCAAAGCTGTAAAATTATGCCAATCATCTTCTATTTCTCTACCGTCACTCACAGTAAAACCAATTTTCGCGAACACATCAATTAATTCATTTTTGATAATGCTTAAAGGGTGTAAACTACCTGCTTGTATGCCGGGAAAGGGTGGAGTAGTATAATCAATTTTATTATCCACGGAAGAAACCTGATTGTCAAAAGTTTCTTTCAGTTGATTGATTTTTTCCTGGGCCGAATTTCTAAGAACATTTAATTTTTGACCAATCTCTTTTTTCAATTCACCAGGAACGGCTCTGAATTCCTCAAAAAGTTCAGTTATTTCACCCTTTTTGCTTAACCATTTTATTCTATACTCCTCCAACTGTTCGCGACTGGAAATGCTAAGCTCTTCCACTTCTTTTAATAATTTATTTATTTTCTCAAGCATAGTAAAATAACTCTTGGTAAAGTGCACAAAATTAAACAAATTTAAGGATTAATAAACATGCGTTTTCTGCTCTTATATTCAATGGTACTTTTTGGAGGATTTGCTTTTGGACAAATGATTAGTTTTAAAGTGATTGATGGAGATACCGTAAACATAATTGATAAGGATAGTTTGAAGCAAGGCGTTTGGAGGGAACTATATTCCAACGGGAAATTGTTATCAGAAACCGTGTATAAAAACAACAAGAAACAAGGGATTGAGATTACCTGGTATAGCAGCGGATGTACTAAAGAAGAAAAATTTTATAATAATGGAGCTTTAGACGGACCCGTTACATTTTACGATAAACATTGTAAAAAAGAATCGATTGAGAACTATAAGAATGGCGTTAAGGAAGGATTAGAAATTGTTTACCATTCAAATGGACGAATAAAATCAGAAGGAAATTTTAAAAAGGGAAATTTGGACGGAGTATACAAAGTGTATGGCCGAAACGGTGAATTTAGTTTTGAAAGCCGAACAACTACAGGGCCGGTTGATTTTGCTGCCAGTTTTGAAGATACTGCGCGGAATACGGTATTTACTGTAATGAAAAGAAACCCAAAATGGAAAAAAAATGTAATTGTAACCGATATGACGGCTTCCATGTATCCATATGCGAAGGAAATACACACCTGGTTAAAACTATTTTTTTTAAGAGATACAGCTCAACAATACTTTGCTTTTTTTAATGATGGCGACCATAAAAAAGACGCTGATAAAAAAGTGGGAATTACCGGTGGCGTTTATGTTTGCAGAGCTAAAAATTGCGATGATCTTATCAATACCATGAAGCTAACCATTAAAAAGGGCGAAGGTGGTGATTCTCCGGAAAGTGTGGTTGAACCTATTTTAACCGCATTAAAAAAAGTACGTAAACCCGATAATATAATTTTAATTGCAGATAATTGGGCCAAGGTAAGAGATTTGAATTTGATAACCCGGGTGAAAATTCCGGTGCGTGTAATTTTATGTGGCGTTTATGATGGTATGGAAATTAATACCGATTATTTGAACATTGCTTATAAAACCAAAGGATCTATACATACCATTGAACAGGATATCACCAATTTGGTTACTCAAACTTCCGGCAAAAAATTCAATATAAACGGATTTGATTATATCATCAGAAACGGCACCATTCGCGCCAATTAAATAAACTGTTACTTTTTTTCTTTATCACATTATTTATTTAATACTCTTATTAAAAAGGATTTATTAAATGATAAAAGGACAAAAAATATTTCGCACCTGCATTACTGTTTTAGTATTTTGTATTTTTAATTTAAATCATAAAGCGCAAAAAATGGATGACTTTTTTTCGAAAAAAGAAATTAAGTTGGCCAATACGGCTTCACAAGAAAAGTACTTAGATGATTTTGAAAAAGAAGTTATTTTATTGCTTAATCTGGCTAGGAGTCAACCTAAAAATTTTTTAAAATTTTACCGAGCATCTTTGCGTGTCAATCAAAATAATTGTGGTAAATCAAAAGAGGATTACTACCACAAAACGTTGGAAAAGAAATTAATGACTATGACTTCACTCCCTGTTTTAACAGCCAATGCCCAATTAACTGAATTTGCTCGCTGTTGGGCGGGTTATTGTGGGGAAAAAGGAATTACAGGCCATAATAGAAATTATTGCAAAAGTAATTACAGTGCACAATGCTGTGCATATGGAGGTGATTCTGCAAGTGATGTAGTTTGGATGCTTTTAATTGACCGAGGTGTAAAGTCATTAGGGCATAGAGAAATTTGTTTGAGCGCTAGTATAACACAAATAGGCGTGGCCAAAGAAAAGCACTTGAAATACGGATTGAATGCGGTGTTGGATTTTAAATAAAAGATTACTTTTTTTCCATTTTAAATTTAGTTATGCCTTCTCTAAGCCAAGTGGTATATTCAGGTATACTTGGATTATATCCTCTCACCGGAATTATTTTTTCTTCGTTGTGATTGAGTAGTACATATAAGGGTTGAGTACTTTGTCCATACATTTTCTCTTCCATATACTTGAATTTATCTCCAATATCCGTAATTTCTCTTTGTTTACCGTACCATTCAACAGTAATATAATCTTTTGGGTCCAAGGCTCGCTTATCATCTACATATAAAGAAACCAGTACAACTTCATTATTCAATAGTTTTGTAATTTCCAAATCAGGCCATACGTAGTCTTCGGTTTTTCTGCAATTTGCGCAAGCGTGTCCTGTGAAATCTACCAATAAAGGTTTACCAACTTTTTTAGCATAGGCCAATGCTGTATCGTAATTATTTTTAAAATGAACAATTCCGTTTTTATTGGTTTCAATAAACGCTGCGTAATCCGGATCAAATGTTGTGGTGTTTGATGAATTACTATGCTGCGTATTACTTCCTCCAAAACCGTGTGGTGATTCTGAATATTCCAAAGGCGGTAATATACCTGAAAATAATTTTAACGGAGCTCCCCAAAGTCCGGGTATTAAATATATAACAACGAAAAATGTAGCAATGGCAAAAACTAATCGCGTAACCGAAACATGTTTTAAATCGCTATCGTGAGATGTTTTAAATACACCAATGAGATATAAACCTTGTAAAAGAAAAATCACTATCCATAGACTAATAAATACCTCACGGGTTAGGTAGCCGGCTTGTACAACTAAATCTGCGTTAGACGCAAACTTTAAGGCTAAGGCTAATTCTAAAAAGCCCAAAACAACTTTTACCGAATTTAACCAGCCACCCGAAGATGGTAAAGAATTTAACCAACCCGGAAAAGCAGCAAACAATCCAAATGGAAGTGATAGCGCTAAAGCAAATCCAAACATTCCCCAAAATGGACCTCCTAACTTTCCGGTAGATGCGGCTTCTACTAATAAGGTTCCGATTATGGGTCCGGTACACGAAAAAGAAACTAAAGCTAAGGTGAAGGCCATGAAAAAGATTCCTATGAGTCCGCCTTTATCAGCCTTGGAGTCCATTTTATTCACAAATGAGCTTGGTAATACAATTTCAAAAGCCCCAAGGAATGAGGCCGCAAACACAAGTAATAAAACAAAAAAGGAAAGATTAAACCACACATTAGTGGAAAGTGTATGCAAGGCACCTGCGCCAAAAATCATAGTTACCCCTAAGCCAAGGCCTACATAAAGTAAAATAATAAATGAGGCATAAATCAATGCATTTTTGATTCCCTCCGCTTTTGATTTACTTCTTTTGGTAAAGAATGATACGTTCATGGGAATCATTGGGAATACGCAAGGCGTTAGTAATGCAGCGAATCCTCCAATAAACCCGGCAAGGAAAATAGAAAACCATCCACCGGCTCCGGGTTCTTTTGTATCATCAACGGCCGTAACTTTAGCATCAACTGCGGCTGTAGTTTTCGTGTTGGCCAGGGTTGGATTAGCAGTAATTAAAGTATCAATAATTTGTACGGTTGCAAGAGCTGTAGTGTTTGTTTCAGTGGTAACTGTTTGTAAACACACAGGCGCAGCATCAATTTCGAATTTAAAATCCTCTGTTGGTGGAAAGATACATTGAGCCGAATCACATTGCTGTGCTTCGTATTTTCCTTTAATGGTAATTTTACCGCTTTTTAATATTTTAACGCGCTGTACAAAACTCACATTTCCTTCGTGCGATAAAACATCCATTTCAAATTGATTATCAAATTCTTTGTGTGGTTTTGGCTCCGTCATTTTTCCAATCTTTTCATAATCAGAAGAAGCTTTGAAGTTAAAGGCTGTGGCATTTGGACCCGCAGGATCGGTTTGATGAATGGAGAAAATATGCCAATGTTTATCAATTTTAGCTTTAAAAATTAAATCATATTCGCAATCGGTTATTTTTTTTGATTCCATGCTCCACTGTACGTGAACCACTTGTGCGCTTAATAATGAACTGACAAATAGAAAGAGTAGAAATAATTTTTTCATAACCGATATTTAAACAGTAAAAATACTATTTTATTTTACTTGAACACTAACATTAACCGGACCTTCCATAATACACATGGCGTCATTACAAACCATATATTCAATAGTAATCGGTATTTCGAATTGGCTTGCGTTTAATTTTATTTTTTGCTTGAATTCGGCATGCTCATCAAACACATAAACCTTCGTGTCAAAAGTTTTATCAAATTCCTCTTTTGCCGCACTCTCTTCTGTTTGTCCAATTAACTCAAATCCCGGATTTATTTTGAATTTAAAAACAGTAGGTATTGGCCCATCAGATGGTTTTTGAGAATAGGTATGCCAACCCTTTTCTATCTCAGCTTTTATTAAAACTTCACCTTCTTTATCACCGGTTTTTTTAAACTCTGTTAACCATTTCACATGCTTTTCATTTTGTGCAAATGAAAATAGGCTTAATAAAACAGAAAAAATAATCAGACTTTTTTTCATAGCAAGTAAAACTCTAAGTTGAAATAAAAAAGGGAGGAATACAAGAGGCAAAAATAGCTTTAACATTATTAAACACTAGTTGCCTAGTTTTTGCATATTCTTATAAAGAATGAATATATCATTTTCAATTTTATAATCTTTAGAATAATCTAGTAAAGCACGGTTAATTTGATCGGGGCTTGTTTTTTCGATTGGATCATAAGGAATTAATATAGATGGACGAATACTGGGTAAATCCTTACGAAGCGCTTTGCCGTAACCCACCCATGAATTTATTCCCAATAATACCTTGAAACAATTTATTAAAAAGTTGAATTTATTTTTCTGGAACCAAATCCAAATCCAAAAAAATACAAGTAAAAACAAACTCACACTAATATCCAATAGTCTTTTTTTCCTTTTGTTTTCAGGTCGCCCTACGTTATTAAAATCAATTACATATAAATCGCCGGCTGTATCAATACTATTGCTGCCAATAATGGATAAACTTTCGGGAGGTGCTATTTTAAACTCTACCCCTTTAGTTACAAAGGTTACCATTTTATCAATTATTTCTTTTGAAGAAATATCTCGGGCACAAAAAATAATTTCCTGAATATTGTGCACATCAATTATTTCATTTATCTGACTGAATTGCCCCAAGTAATTTTCTTTTTTTACCCCATTGCTTTCTGAGCTTACAAAACCTATAAAGTCAGCTTTTAATTTGGTTTGTTCCAGGATCACTTTCACTCTTTCGTATTCCATTTCACTGCCAATAATGGCAATTCTGTTGCTCTTATGATAAGCACCCAGTTTGAATTTCTGAATTCCAGTAAAATGATAAATTAATCGTGTAATTAAATAAATCAAAAGTGTGCTAACGGAACCTATTAATATTAAAGCTCTTGAAAAGCGATAGTATTCAGGTAATAAAGAGTAAATAATCAGAATCAAGGCCGTGCCCGCAAAAACCCCTCGTACTATTTTTTTAAGTTTGAGCGGATTATCATAACCGCCGCTTATGTACACAAAGAACATCCAAATAAGTGTATAAACCGGAAAAAATAGATTCACCATTTCATTAGAATAAAAATTCGGATAAAGTTTAAAATGGGTTTCGTAAAAATATTTGCAGATAAATAAACCCGAAATAATGAGCGTGAGATCAATCGAAGGAATTAATAATTGTTTAAAAACTCTAGTTAAGATGGCCGCGCCTGCACGCAAATAAATAGCCAAGTAAATTAGAAATGAAAAACTTCGCGCATGACTTTGCGAAAAATGTTTTTTGGCAAAAATGGCCATTGCTTTGTAAAAAACAATCACATAATTTACACTACTTTTTTTGGTGCTTTCTCCCTTGTAATGTATGATGTTACTTTCTGCAAAATAATAATTATTCCATCCGCCTTTGGTAATTCGGTAACTTAAATCAATATCTTCTCCATACATGAAAAAAGTTTCATCCAGGTAACCTATTTTATCCAGCACTTCCTTGCGCATCATCATAAACGCACCGCTTAACACATCCACTTTATGGTTTTGATTCTTATTTAAAAAAGTTAAATGGTATTGGCCGAATTTTTTGGAATGAGGAAATAATTTGGCTAGTCCAAAAATCTTATAAAAAGCTACCTGTGGAGTAGGCAGGCCTCTTTTACTTTCCGGTAAAAAATTACCTTTCCCATCTAGCATTTTAATTCCCAATCCCCCACAATCTGCGCGCGCCTCCATAAAATCAATACATTTTTGAAAGGTGTCTTCTTGAACCACCGTGTCGGGATTTAAGAGTAAAACAAATTTTCCTTGCGTCAGCTTTAGGGCTTGGTTATTGGCAACGGCAAAGCCCGTATTTTCCCGATTTGCTATTAAGTGAACTTGAGGAAATTTTTCTTTGAGCATTTGCACCGATCCGTCAACCGAGTTGTTATCAACCACAAAAACCTCTGAATCAATGTTCTTAAGGGCTTTGAATACTGAAAATAAACACTGTTCTAAAAAGTGTTTAACATTGTAATTAACTATAATAACGCTTAGCTGCAAAGGGATAAAACGATTGTACGCTAAAATAATTATAATTGTACAGATAATTCTTTTTTTTACCTTTGCAATCCTTAAAAATGTCAATTTAGACGTTATCGGTAAAGGGTCCCATAGCTCAACTGGATAGAGCAACGGTTTTCTAAACCGTAGGTCGTGGGTTCGAGTCCCGCTGGGACTACTAATAAAAAGTAGTCAATTTTGTTATAAAGCAATGTAATACAATAAGTTACATTGCTTTTTTTATTTGATTGAAAACACACAGTTAAAACATGGTTAAAACAATGCTCAATTAGAGTCTTCTATATGTTTAATTTATTAATAGCATTAAACAATAATTTCTTATTTATCTACTTCTACTAATCATAGATTAATGGATTTGTTTCTGTCTTAATAATTTCTTTTTTTAATTTTTATATTTTCAGTATCAAGCAGTTAATGCACTTTCTTGCATTGATTTAAATTCTTATTGGTTAATAATCTTTCTTTTTAGGTATATCTTAAATAAGGTTACATCCCTTTTGATGTATTCAGATGCAAATTTTTTTTGTGTGTTTGAAGATTAAGAAAAAAAACAATTAAATAAATATAAAATGAAAAATGAAGAAGTAATGGCAATAATGCCACAGTCAGAACTAAGTCAGATTAAAACTGACATTGAGTTCATCAAAGAAACTCTTTCTGCAAAAGGGGAAGAAGATTTTACGAAACAATATATTGATTCTAAAAAAGTCCCAAAGCTTTTGAATATAAGCATAAGGACTTGGCAAAATTACAGGGATAATAATGAAATCCCCTTTATACAGTTTGGTCAAAAAATTTGGGTGAAAAGAAAAGACTTAGAAGCTTTCTTAGAAAAGTATTATATAAACACTAAACAAAAATAATATGGATAAGACATATATAGAGCCAAGATATTCTTCAATAACTTATGAATTGAAAGAAAGCACTAAAGCAAGTTATTATTACAAGGAAGGTAAAAAAGGGATATTGCCAAATAGAATTGGCATTGGAAACTTTAGCAATAACAGTTCCTCAGCAATCCATAAGTTAAGAATAGTTGAACTAAAAGCAAACTATAAAAAGTTTGAAAATGGGAAATATAAAGGTCTCAACAAAGGTGACTCAATACACACCTCAATTTATCCTTTAGATATTAATTATAATTTTTCTGGTTATGGGATTCTTGATGAAAGACATAAAATATATGACTTGGTAGTGTTTGAAAACCTAAATACAAAAGTTGTAACAATTCATCATTTTGAAGGAATGGCAAAGCCTGAGTATCAAAATTTGGTTTGGAGTTTTCTAATTGATAAAAAACAAATTATAGAGTAAGATTCAATAAAGCTTTGATGAATTATGATTACATAGAAACTTCAACTTTTGTCAAAAAGGATAAAATCTATTTTGGAGACTTAGAGCCAATATCAGTTAATAGATTTGGATGGGAGAATTTTTCTATTAGCCTTAATAACAATTTAATACAAGTGAGATATAATAATGTCAATAATGAGTTAAAGATTCAAGGAAGTTTGCCAAAGTTTATTGAAGGACAAAACTATCAGAATGAAAACAATAAAATTTCAGAAGCAATTTATATTCTGTCTGACACAATAGACTTCAATTTATTTGACTCAACTGTTTTGTGTTTGGAAACAGGAATAACATTTGAGACAATGATTAAGCCAAAATATATTTTCAATAGTCATAGAAAAATTAAAGGAATGAAAACTCAGTTTTATGATAAAGGAATTGAATTTAAAGGCAGTTTGCACAATATCAAGTTTTATGATGCTGGATATAGAATGAAGAAGGCTTTAAGTAATGAGATAAGAGAAAACCTAACTTATAATAAAGGTTATAACCCTCAAATGGATTATTTAAGATTTGAAATTAAATACAAAAAACCCAGCCATTTTTTTAGAAGGGAAGTAATAGTAAAATGTTTATTTGATGAAAAGTTTAATAAAGAATGTAAAATTAATTTAATGGAAGAATACAATAAGATTGTAAAAACAGGTTATTACAAAATTCCGGAAAACAAAAGGCAATGCAATTTTGAAACTTTAGAATGGATTTTGTTATGTGAAAAAGGCTTAGAGTTTGGCTTTAGCCCAGAAGATTGTTTGAAGTCATTAATCAATTCAATACCTGAATCAAATCTGAATAAGGAAGATAAGAAAAACAGAAAGAAAAAAATAAATGCAATTAAAAGGAAAATAAAGGCTAATGAAGGTAGTAGGTATGACCTCAGCCAAGAATTAAAAAAAGGTTTGGGATTGCAATAACCTTTTACTTAAGATTAAAAAAGGGTAATATACAACCCCATCACATAGTTAAAACAATAAATAACAGTTATGCCATTTAAAAAAGGAGATAATAATATAAATAGGGAAGGAAGACCTAAGGGAACTTCTTATGCCATTAAACTAAGGGAACAAATAACAGAGTATTGTGAAGCTAACTTGCTTTACTTCCTTGAGGAAATGAAGTCAATGAAGGCTGGTCATGCCAAATCACAGGCTTTTCTTGCATTACTCAATTTTGCATTACCAAAATTAACAGAGTCAAACTCATACATTGATATTGATAAGCTATCAAATCAAGAATTAGACTCCCTGTTAGAAAGACATTTAAATACTAATGAAAATGAATAACATTAAAGCTCTTAATCCAGAAGCCAAGAAAAGGCTATTTAAAGCTCTTTTAAAGGGGTTAATTACTAAAAATGACATCAAGGAAGGGAGTGAGGTAGTAAGGCTTTTAAATCAAAAGTATTGCCTTATTCATATCAAAATGGGAGAAATAAACTCCTATTCCTTTGATGGGAATAAAATTGATGAGGTTGAATTTAATAGGCTTTCTACATTATCAAAAGCTTTAGGAATTGAAAGTAAGGAAGTAATTGCAGACTTTGGGATAAAAGTAATTGATACAGGTTATCCCTTAGCCAATTCTGAAGATGAAATAATTTTATAAATTTCTACGGAAAAAATCAATGAAAGTTTATATTAGAAATATAAGGGAACTATTTAAAATTTGGTAGCATGGAACTCATTGGATATTTTTATGTAATTGGATGTTTTGGTTTCACTATCACAGGAATTAGAATGGCATTTAATAACAAGGGGTAAAGGACTTAAAGGATGGGAGAAATAAAAATGAGTTTGGATGTTAAAGCTCATGTGATAATGACTATAAAAGAATTTTCATTTCGCAAAAATCATTTTAAGTAAGATTCTGATATTACAATTGATTTATTAGATCAAATCCCATCAAATGTAGTTTCAAAAGCTTTGTCTAATGATTCATCATCAAGGCTTTTCAAATAGGATTCAGTCTGTTTAATAGAAGAATGCCTTAGAGCCTTTGAGATATCATAAATTGATACATTTTTGCTTCTTGCCAAATCACTAAAGGTATGTCTGGCAATGTGTGTTGAAATTGATTTTTTAATGTCTGCCAATTTCGCAATTTCCTTTAAACATTTATTTATTTCAGCTGTTTTAGTAGACAGCAAATTATCAAATTGTAAGGGGTTTAATGCTTCATTTTCCTCATTTAAAAAGGGAAAAATATATTGTTGAGGTTGATTGCTTTTACTTGAATATAAATCCAAAATTTTTAAAGCTTCTTTATTTAACATTACAGAAACATTTTTTTTGTTTTTACCCATTTTATAATTTAATCTCCCTTCTTCTATATTCTCCCATTTAATTTGAAGTAGGTCACCAATCCTTATCCCAGCATTGAAAAAGCTAAATAAGAAACAGTTTTTTGAATGGAACATCAAAGTACTACTTTCCAATTTAACACCCTTAAATCTTTTTATTTCTTCAATAGAAAGCTTTGCTTTTTTAGTATCAGAATCTTGTTTTAGTTTGAAAGTAAAAAAGGGGTTTTTTTCTTGTTTGAACAAACCTTCTTTGATTGCTCTATAAAGAATAGTTCTAATGCCTTTAAAGTTTTTATGTATTGTATTGGTTTTATTACCCTCTTTTTTCATCCAACCTTCAAATTGCCTTAATAAATCTGGGGTTAAATTACTAAATGTTAAATCTTCTTTTTTAATTATTGAGTCATTTTCAATACTTGCATTAGCATCAATAGGATTATGCCTATTTAAAAACTGTTCTAATCTATTCACAATAGAATTGAATCTTTTATATGACTTTATATTTCCGGAAACCAATTCATCTTTTACAACCTTTTGTGCAAATGATAAGTAACTATCTTTAGAGTATTCAAGTCCTGTTTTTTCTCCTTGTTTAAGTAATTTAAATACAAGATTAATATCCTTTAAATGGTTATGTTTCTTAATTTCATCTTTTACTTTTTGTAGTTTCTCTTCAATTTCTGCATTAATTTTTTTGTTTTTAAGATTCACCCTTACTTTAGAGTATTCCTTTTTCAATGCTTTTAAGCTATCTGAATTGAGTTCAATTTGTTGTTTTTCTTTAATTCTGGGTTTAGAACTATATAGGCAAGATGTATTCTTATCCCAATTCTCCTTAAAGCAAGTTTGACCAGTGCTTAGATAAATAGATTTCCTTAAAGCAGTTACTCTTACTAATATAGGGGATTCTCCATTGGAGTACTTTTTACCTGTAAATAATACATTTTTTACTTTATAATCTGTCATAGTTAAATGGTTAAAACATGGTTAAAACATTACATTCATTCAGTTACTTTTATTTGCTTTCCTTTGTATCTCATATTTGATAATGAAATATGTTTGTTATTGGAAACTTGCATAAAGGTATGAAAATAAGTGTAAAAAAAGGAGTCCCGCTGGGACTACACAGTAGTCACAAAACCCCGCAAAAGCGGGGTTTTTTTGCATTAAGTCAATAAACGGTAATTAAAAGTTCGCAAATTACCGTTGTAATTTACAGAATGGATTAATTAAAAATTGACTTTATAGTTTAAAGGAATTAAGCAATTAGATTCCTTTCACGTTATTTTAATAAGTTCTTTTTGTCAAGAATTCTGCAATTTTAATAAGGAAAAAGTATGAAGTTTTATGGCCCATCAAGTTTTGACTGTCAAAACTGTTTATTTAACTTTTCTAACTTTCTTTTATATTCACTTACCGATACCGACTCAAAGGTCAATCCTTCAAAAGGCTCTTTGCTAATAGATGTTTGGTGAATGGCCATCTTAAGCTGTCCGTTTTCTGTTTTTAAACCCACAATGGTAATTTTTTCATTGAGCGGCGCATTTCCAACAAATCCTCTTGGATCACAGTTTACTATTGATTTTAATGAATCAAATACAATCAAAACACTTTCATTTTCCTTCACTTTTACATAATAATCCACTCTGTTAGGGGTTGAATTAAATTTATCACAGTTTATCCATCCTAATTTTGTGGTGTTTAGCAAAAAATAGTTCTTAGCGTTTTGTAAATTCTCCTCTTTACCTTCTGAAGTGGACAATTTTTCTTCATTTTCCAACCGTAATCTTTTTAAGTTTTTTTCATACTCCTCATTTATTAGAAAATTCCGCCTTTGTTTTATTTTATATTCATCTATAGTCACAACATTATTTAAATATTTCTTTGCCTTCTCATAGTCTATAAGTTTTGCATTAGGGTTTAAGGTAACGGTGGTAGCTATCAAACTATCGGCATTACACTTACCCATTTTTAATAATTTCTGGTAATAATCCTGATTAAGATGTGATTTGTAGTTTAGTTTCACCTCAACAGCTACATTCACTTTGAGGTTTTGACTGATGATGGGGTTATATATTTCATTAAATTTAATTGAATTTCTGGTATTAGGAGTTTTATAACATATCAGATTTCCGGAAGTATCAATATAAGCACTTACTTTTTTCGTTCGTATACTTGAACCGTACAACAATTCTCTGAGTGGTATTTTCATTTGAGCTTGCAGGTTTTCCTTTTTTGAACAGGTATTTAGTGGTTTTAACTTCGAACCTTCATTCGTGAAAGGCAAGCCGGCATCTGGTAAAATAATACTTTGAGGAAAAAAACCTCCACCACTTCTCCATCGTTGTGCCCTTGCTAAAATACTAGAGCCTGGCACCCAATTTACAATGTTATTATCACGAACTCCATTAAATAACTGCATGCGATCCACTGAGGCGGTGGATGACTGTGGCATAGCAATAGCAATGTTTTTGCCGGGACTTAAAATGCAACTATCATTACTTAATTTATCGAGACCTTGAATAAGAATCATTCCACCGGTTTCCAGTAATTGATCGTAGCTTTTCGTACTTAATCCAGCCATTATCATGTCTGATATTTTATAAAATTCCTTTACCGAAATTTTAACCTGTCCTGTAATTGGCTTTAAAGTGGAACTATTTAAAAATGCTTGAGCCGGAATGGCAAGTAGAGTACCCTCTTTACATTTAAGTATTGTATCTCTGTTTGTTTTTATAACAAAGTGAGAAGCCTTTTTGCGCGTGCGTTTTTTTAATTGTGCCAAACTATTCATCTTTTCTATCAACAGGTTGGGTGAAGTGACAGAATTAATGGATTTCTCATTTTTATTTCCCGTTATGACGGAACTACACTCGTAAGTGCTAGAAGAATCCTGTGAAGAGAGTTTTGAATATTGTCCTTTTTCCGTTTCTTGGCAAGAAGATAGTGTTAAGGCAATAAAACCAAGGGCTGCCAATAATTTTTTTTTTACTTTCATATTTTTATTTATTAAGTGATTTCAATTTTAAGCGATTAGCGAATTACTGTTTTTAAAAAACAATTACTCACCTGTGTATAAAGTATAAGTAAACAGAAGGGAAAAGTTACATTACGTTTTTTTAAACAGAATAGTAAAACTTTGAAAAGCAGATTGGGCTCAAATATTTGTAATTATAACGCCTATTACAGTTAATAATTAATTTACCGAAGAATTAATAAATTTTTTTATTAAATTTCACTATGAAATTAAAACAAATTATCTCTGTTTTCATTTTATTGGCATTTGCAAAAGTAATTCAGGGGCAAAGACCAAAAATTGATTCATTGCGGATTGCATTGAGCCAAGAAAAATCGGACACATCAAAAGTTAAATTATTAATGTATTTAAGCGATTTAACTGTACAACAAATGCCGGATAGTTGCTTAAGTTACAATAAACGTGCGCTTGAAATTTGTGAAAATGGTATTAAAAAACATGCAATGAAAAGTAAAACAGCATACATTAATGTGTTTTATTATAATCAAAAAGCTGTTGCGTTAGATAATGTCGGGTATTTTTACAATCTGCATGGAGATTTTCAGTCTGCTGTAGATGCATTTAACACATCTCTTCAAATTAATAAGGAATTTAGAAATTATCATGATGCGGCAATAGGGCTCAATAATCTGGCCTTTGTTTTTAACAATCAAGGTTTAATTGAAAAAGCAATTCAGTATTATCAAGAAAGCATTCGTTATTGTGATTCAACTAAAAATTTAAAATTGATGGCTGCATGTTTTGCCAATTTAGCTAATATTTATAATAATAGGGCTGAACACAGCAAAGCTACCGAACTTTTTATGGAAGCATTAAGTATAAGAGAGAAAATTAACGATAAGGCGGGTATAGCAAAATCGATGATGGATTTGGCTATAATTTGTGAGGAAGCGGGAGAATTGGAAAAAGCCAAGTTGTATTTTAATAAAAGCATAAAAATGAATATGGAATTGGGAGACAAAAGAGAGCTTTCAACGGCATACAATAATTTAGGATTTTTATATAAAAGCAATAAGGAATATTCATTGGCTTTACAATATTATTTTCAAAGTTTGGCCCTAAGAAAAGAAATTAAATTTCACAAAGGTGTAGCAAATAGTTATAACAATATCGCGAAGTTGTACATGGGCATTGAAAAAAACGATTCTGCCTTAAAGTACTTTCATAAAAGCCTCGATATAAGAGAGAATATTGGAGATAAAAGCGGTATGGCCACTTGTTATAATAATATATCCGAATTGTTTTTTAAAAACAAGAAGCATGAAAAATCCATTTTATTTGCAAAAAAGGGACTTTCTCTTGGAATGGAATTAGGTAATCCTTCCCACATTTCCAGCAGCGCTTTGGAATTATGTAATAATTATAAAGTGTTAGGCAATTATAAGGAGGCATTAACAAATTTTGAACTTTATATTCATATGCGCGATTCTGTTATAAACGAAGCTTTTAAAAAGTCAGCGTTAAAAACGCAAATTAAATATGAGTTTGAAAAAAAGGCTGCTGCAGATTCAGTAGCTCATGCAAAAGAAAATGAAGTAAAAAATGCTCAATTAGAAACTCAAAAAGCTCAACTTTCAATTAAAAAAAATCAACAATATGCCTTGTTAATGGGATTACTGCTTGTTTTGTTATTTGCCGGATTTATGTTTAATAGGTTTAAAATAACGCAAAAACAAAAGAAAATAATTGAAAAACAAAAGGAAATGGTTGAAAACCAAAAAAATCTCGTTGAAGAAAAACAAAAAGAAATACTGGATTCAATTTATTATGCCAGGAGGATACAGTTAGCTCAAATTCCATCTGAAAAACAAGTTGATGTATTGCTGAAAAAAAGTATGATTCTTTAAATAACTAATCTAACTTTAAATTTCTCCTAAAAAATCATAATTGCTTGAATTGACATGGGTTTCAGACCTAATTTTTAATAATTCAATTTGTTCTTTATTAAATCTGTATTTTAAATTACCTATCTTAGCTTAATCGCCATATGCGCCTTTATTCATTTTTAATATTATTTTTAATTTCAGCAATAGTAACCAATGCCCAAAAAGGCAATGTTAGCGGTGATACCATAGGTGCTATTTTTAATGAAAAAATAATAGCATATAATGCCGATGGTGAAATAAGTCCCATCAAAATTCCGGATAAAGGACATTATTTTTTAGTTTATCGTTTTAAAGGTTTTGATCCGCGCAGGGTGGAAACCATTGATTCCGTTCGGGCATTGGAAGAAAAAATCACAACAATTTTGCTAGGTGGAATGGTAGATAACTTAAAAGTGATTTGTTTATCCTATGATAAAGGGGAGGAGTATAAAAAATGGTGCGAGAATATTAAAAAAAGTCCACCTTTTAAAGAAAGCGTAAAGTATACGGTGGAGTACAAGAATTTAAACGGACATCCTGATAGTGAGGCCAGATGCCGTGATTTGTTTACCAAAGTTACTTTGTTTGGCCCCGATGGTAAATTTCTTTCTTATTCCAGTTCAATTGCCAAATTCAGGTATCATTTAAAAAACGAAAAGATATTAATTAAAGGAAAAATAGTTTCAGAAAAAGATGGAGTAGAAGAACCTATAGAAGAAATGGATGTGCATGTTGAAGCCAGTAACAAACGAGATACATTAGCCAAGGGAAAAACAGATAAATATGGAGATTTTGCAGTGAAAATTCCGAATAATGACACCGCTTACATCATCAAAGCCAATGCCAAAGATAAAAATGTGGGGATACTGAAATTACTAACGCAAGAAGGAAAGAAAATATCATACATGTTCAAATCTAATAAAGGATTTGAGTTTAAATTATTAAAAGCAGATATTTTAGAATTAGCGGAAATGAAGGTAGACGAAGATATAACCATGTCCATCAAAAAATTCCAATCTAGTCAGGAAAAAGAGTTGTTGGTTATTGAGGATATTATTTACGAAAAAGACCAGTATCGTTTAACATCATCTACTGAAGAAGTTTTAAATAAAGTGTTATCCAATTTAAATAAAAACGAAAAAATGAAATTGGAAATTATTTCACACACCGATTCACAAGGAGATGACCAATTCAATTTAAAGTTGTCTGAAAAAAGAGCGCAGGTTGTTGCCGAATATCTGATTGAAAAAGGAATAGATAAAAAAAGAATTACCCATAGTGGGAAAGGAGAAACCCAAATTCGCAATCGTTGCTTCAATAATATTAACTGTTCGGATAAAGAACACGGTTACAACAGAAGAACTGAATTTAAGTTCAGTAAATAAGCATAATTTCTGATCCAAGACCCTACCGTAAAAATTAACAAGCTGAATAACAATTGTTTACAAGTATTAAGCATGAAAATTTGGTTTATAATGTAAACTACTTTACATTTGTGAAGAATTAATTAACATGACAAACATGAATCAAGAAGAAACATTTAGTGCAGAACAAAGCATGGCTACTATTACCGGTATGATACAGGCTGCTAAAAATAAATTGGCTGACGACGGCTTTTTATTGATTTTTTGGGGATGGTTGGTTACAGTTGCTGCGCTTATTAATTACATAAGTATACACATGCAATTTGAAAAAGGATATTTAGTGTGGCCTGTGCTAATGCCTTTAGGTGGAATTGTATCGGCTGTTTACGGATATAAACAAGGCAAAAAGAAAACGGTTAAAACGCATATAGATTCTTATTTGAGCTTTATTTGGGGATCTTTTTTAATAAGCATGTTTATTGCCTTAGGATTTATGCCTTTTCACGGCATTAAGTCAACTTATTTTATTTTAATGATTTTATATGGCATTGCTACATTTACAACAGGTGGCATACTTGGTTTTAAACCTTTAATTTTTGGCAGTTTAGTATCTTTTGCCTGTGCAATAATTTCTGTTTTTCTTTCCGAGCCTGATCAATTACTCATCATTGCTATTGCATTAATATTTAGTTACATCATTCCCGGTCATTTACTACGCAATAAATTTAAGTCGCAGCATGTTTAATGATTTGGATACCATATTGCATTCACAATTACGTTTAGCCGTGATATCCTTGCTGGTTACGGTTAAAGAAGCAGAGTTTACCTATTTGAAAGAACAAACCAAAGCAACAGCCGGAAATTTAAGTGTACAAATTCAAAAGTTAAAGGATGCAGGTTATATTGAAGTAGAAAAAAAATTTAAAGACAATTATCCGCAAACCTTATGCAGAATTACAGATGCCGGACTCAAAGCATTTGAAATTTATTTTAAAAACATACAAGCTTATTTAAAACCTAAAAAATAAAACATGAATACATTGCAAGACGAAAAAGATCGAATACTCTGGAAACAAGCTAAAAAGAGAGTTGAATTCAGAAATCATTTATACACCTATTTAGTGGTGAATACTTTCCTGTGGGTGTTGTGGTTTATAACCGGTAAGGAAAAAGAAGATGGGGGAATTCCCTGGCCTCTTTTTTGTACTTTAGGTTGGGGCTTTGGGTTATTCTGGCACTTTATCGGCGCTTATATTTTAAAAACCGGCACCTCGCAAATTGAAAAGGAATTTCAAAAATTGAAAGAGCAACAGAATAAATAATATTTATTCAAATATTTTAAAAGCTACTGCACTTAAATAACCGGCCAAGGTTGCTAAGCCAACCACTTTTGTTCCGCCAAGATGTACCGCTTCCGGCAACATGGTTTGCGCAATCATGGTGAGCATGGCTCCTGCAGCTAATCCTTCTATGCCAATTTCAATAACATGCGGAATAGTTGCACCAACATAATATCCTACAACAGAACCAATGGCAATAATGAGAACCAATGAAATCCACAACATCATTATTTTTCCTGTACTCATGCCTGATTTTTTCATGCCAATACTTGCGGATAATGCTTCAGGAAAATTTGAAAGAAATAAACCGGCAATTAATGTGTATGGTAATACTTCACCAAAAGTTGGATCAAGGCCGGCACTTAATTTTACCGACAACAAGGATAAAAATCCGGCACCAATTACAAAACTTTCCGGAATACCATCTATTAATAACCCCAGCCATATAGCCATTGGTGCACCACCTCCTTGATGTTCGCCATGTTCTTTTTGTGCATCAGAAACTTCTTTCTCAGTAACTATAATATCGTGTTTGGTTTTTAATTTTAAATGCGTGATTGTTGAACCAACCTTACGTAAAAATCCTCCTTTACTGTTGATTAATTCATCTAACGTATAAAATAATAGTCCTCCTAAAACACAACCCACCAATAATCCACCCATAGATTCAATGGCATGAAATTTATCTTGTGGCATTCCGGTTGGACTTTTTGCGTGACCTATAATTTCTTCCACGGTTGGTGCAATTAATTCAACGCTCAAAGCCGCTAAAAGTGCACCGGCTCCAAAAGCGGTAAAGGCTGCTGTAGTTTTCGCATTTGGTTTGAATGCTAGTCCGGTTAAGCAACCTAAGGGTAAAGAAATAGTTACTAACGATCCTATAATAAAAGACCAAATGGCGTATTTGGTAGTTGGATGCATCATTTCAGAACTGCTGTCGCTGTCTCTGAATATCATCCATCCTGCAATAATAAATAATCCGCAGGAAGCTAAAACGATAATTAAATTTTTGCCGGAGGTTTTTGATTTCATATATAAAGTTTAATTCTTAATTTTTAGTAATGATTTAACTACTCTTTCAGTGGTTAATGCTTGTATTAATATAGAAAATATTACAATCATATAAGTTATGGCGATAATTGTTTCATTAAAGGGACTATCGGGTAAAGATAATGTTAAAGCAATAGATAAGCCTCCTCGTAATCCTCCCCAGGTCATAATCAATGCTGTGTTTTTGTTGTAAAGCAATTTATTTTTCAAAAATAACATAGGTAAACGCAAGGATACGAATCTGCAAGCAATTAATAAGAAAATCGACAGAATGCCAATTTCTAAGTATTGCAATAAGAACGGAAGCATTACCATTTGTAAACCGATTAAAACAAAAAGCATGGCATTTAATAAATCGTCAAGTAATTCCCAAAATTTATCATGGTAGTCTTTTGTTTTTACCGACATAAATTTATGGGCTTTGTTGCCAACCATTAATCCAACAACAATTGTGGCGAGGGGTCCGCTTACATGAAACAACTTAGCTAATTGTCCGGTTACCATCACGAATGCCAATGACATTAAAACCACGGTATGATAATTATCTATTTTTTTAATAAAATAAAAAACAATGTAGCCATGTAAGAATCCCAATAGTAAGCCGCCAAAAACTTCTCTGGCAAACAATCCCGCGGTTTCTAATCCTGAAAAATTTTCAATCCCGGAGTTGACTACTTGCATCAAAGTTAAAAACAATACCACTCCAATTCCATCATTAAACAAAGATTCGCCTTCAATTAAAACTTCAATTTCTTTAGGCACATTACATTTTTTTAAGATGCCTAAAACGGCAATGGGATCTGTAGGTGAAATTAAAGAACCAAATAAAATGCAATACATATAATCAATATGAAGCGATACCAAATCAAGCAAAAAATAAAAAATAGTTCCGAACAGGAAAGTTGAAACCATTACTCCCAGGGTGGAGAATATCGTTATTGCGGGTCCTTGTTTTTTAAGTGCATTGAAATTAACATGAAGTGATCCTGCGAATAACAGGAAACCCAACATAACATCCAATAAAATATGGGGGAAGTTAACTTCAGCAACAATATCTTTTACCAAATCATGAAAATAACTGCTGGCATGTCCTTCTATTAAAAGTAAAATTGAAAAGATGAGTGCGATAAGCATTATTCCAACCGAAGGAGGAAATTTTAAGAAGCGGGTGTTGAGATAACTGAACGCCGCACAAATTCCGATAAGGATGGTGATAATTTGTATTACATCCATTTAATTTCGATCATCATTGGATATTTTCTTATACATATTGGCTCCATTTAAATTTTATTTGATGCCATTTTATTATCCTAGATAAGTTAGCGCTTTAGGCACCTTTTGTGTATAGAAATATAAATTATTGTTTTTATTTTCATCTGCGGCTTTAAGCATGGTAGTAACTATATCATCAACTACTTTTGGAGCTAAAGTCATTTCAATAATTTCAACTTCCTGATTAACGGCAATTCCGGTTGTGCCTTGCGTTTCATTAGATTTTCTTTTAACGCCATAGGTAATACTAGCACCGGGCGCCCCTGAGGCCATGGCTGCCTGAGTTAAGGCATCACCCATTCCGCGTTCGGTAACACAAGTTAAGCGTACCAAATCATTTAAGTATTTACGCTGTACTTTATTGGATGAATTTAAATTCATCCTCCATTCACTTCCGCCTTTTATTTCATCAATGGCTTTTATAATTTGATGATTGGTAGCCAGCTCATGTTTACCTGCTGCTACACTGGCAATGTTAACCAAACCTTTTGATACAGGCATGATGTAAATAAAACCCATACCCGGTGTATCTAATTTTCCTTCTGAAACCATGGCTTCAAAAACCGGCTCAACATCATAATTATCCACAACAACGCGAACCAATTCTTTTTCCGGACTAATTGCCACTCGTAATAAACCCAATTTTTCGCGAATACCCCTGCCTTGTCCAAAAACAACTGTTGGTCCGGGTGAACCCGCGCGCATAGCAGCCAATGCAACAGAGTCAGCCAGATTTTTTTGAATAATACAATAAATGCCCGAATAATTATTTCTAAAATGAATCTCGCTTTCAGGTTTCTCTATAGATGCTATTTCAAATTCATTTTCGGAAACAAACAAAGATTTTTCGCAAGGGGTGCAGTAAACCGCACCAGTGCCGGAACTTTGCAAGTGCGCTGCTTCTGCAATTTTTTGTACGATTTGATCAGCAAGATTATTTGGCAATAATATTTCAATCACTGTTTGTTCAGGATTTAAAGAAGGGGTAAATTTCTGATACCACTTATCTTTATAAATAGAACCTCTGGCACTGATGATGCACAATGAATTTATTTCAGCAGGAACCGACTGCTTTATTATATCGTTAGCGTTTTCTTTTGGAAGAATAGCGGTAACCAAACAAAAATTACTTTTAAATTCCATTTTAATTTATTTTTTTGGTTGCTGATTTTTTTGATTTAGAAACAATTAAGCCAACTGTTAGCACTGCTATAATTGGAGCAACAGAAGCCAGCGCCAGAATTCCAAATCCGTCTATAACGCCCGGCACGTTGGCGCCAATACCCAAACCCATGGCTAGTACAAGCGGAACGGTAATAGGCCCGGTTGTAACACCTGCACTATCCCATCCAAAATTAACAAAGGCTTCAGATGAAATTAAGGATAGTGGAATGAGTAACAAGTAGGGTGGAATTAACAAATAAGTAAGCGGTACATTGTAGGCAATTTTAAATACACCCATGGCAATACCTAATCCAACTCCAATGGCAACGGTTTGCATGAGCAAATTCTTTTTGAATGAACCAATGGTGATTTTTTCAACTGTATTTCCTAACGCATTTAAAGCGGGCTCAGCCAATGTTGCCCCGTAACCCAGAAAAAATCCAAACACAATAGCCACCATTTTTCCTGCAAATCCGGCACCAAATAACGGTCCTTGATATCCGTCTAAACCCCAAGGAACAATACGAGCGAAAGAAGAAGGGATGTTACTGCCAAGCTGTGTTCCAAGTGGAGTTAATCCCAATGAAATACCGATTCCAAAAATGGCCATTCCAATAACGGCAAATCCTATACCTAATGATATCTCATCGGCATAGGGTACTTTTTCGCGAAGTAAAAAACGAAGAACAATAAAAAGAAAAATACAAAGCGGAATTATGGCCTGCAATGCGGCAAAAAAAGAGTCTTTCAGCATCAACATGAAATTACTTTCTGTGTCCCACTGTTTGATATTTTCTGTATTCACCGTATTTTTTTCTTCTTTCTTATAGATAACGGTAGGATTATGAACAACAATTTTTCCATTTTCCAACAATACGCTATCCCCTTTGTAAGAAACTGCATATTCTCCGTTTACGGAATATTTTTGACGGAAAGTATTTAAATCTGTTTCATCAAATTCTCCGTAAGTATGATGTAATGAATTATCGGATGCAACCTGTTCGGTTTTATAAATTTCACCCGTGTAATTAGGGCCTTTGTAATAATCTCCGGCAAAGTAATGGAAAGAACTCAGGATTAATACAGCAAGAATAGGAAACAAGGAGGCAAGGGTTACAATTCCAAATCCTGCACTGCTGGAGTCGCCGGTATTTACAACCCTGCAAACACCAATACCAAGTGCTAATACCAAAGGAACGGTAACAGGCCCTGTGGTTACTCCACCGCAATCCCATGCTAAGCCAATAATGGCATTCATAATTTCATTGTTATGTGCCCAAACTGTAAATGCAGAAAGAATTACAATAGAAGGGATGATGAATGTTTTTAATGACCAACCGTACATGAATCGCAACACACCTAATAATACAGCAACACCGACACCGGCACCTACACAAAACACGAGTTGACCTGAGAATTCATTAAGCATACTATATAATAAAGGAGCGGCATCCGGTTTTACTCCGGCACCGGCTGCTTTTAAAACCGCAATTGCCGGTTCGGCAAAGGTTGCTCCCAATCCTAATAAAAAAGCAAAAATTAAAATTACGGGCAATGTTGATTTAACCGGAAGTTTAGAACCGAGTATTTCTCCAAATGGCATTAAACCCAGTGTTAAACCTTCCATAAAAAACATTAAACCCACAATTACAATTAACACGCCTAATCCAATCATGAGGGAGTAAACAATTGGTAATTGCAAAATGAAAATTTGAAAAAGCACCAAATAGGCAATAATCACCCAAACACTTTTGAGCTGATCCATAAAGCGACTGCTTACATACGGCTTTAATATGCTTAATGTTTTGGCAAACGTGAGTTTAATTTTACCGCTGCCGTAATTTTGTTCTTGTGCCATGAAAATAAAGTATTAAATGAATTAAGGGCATTGTAATTTTACTAATAATATATAATAATTCAAAATAAACTATACAGATGAACTTAATGCATATTGAATTTTATCTAAATGTTTTTGTTTACCGTCATTTCTGAATTCTCTGGATGTGTTGGTGAAGTACGTATGTATGTTTAAAAATTTCACTTGCATTTCATCCCATTGTTTTTTACTTAAATCAACACCATGTTCCAGTAATTCCTGGTGTAAATTACCTCCAATGGTATAAAAATCCATACGCCCTAAATAATCTAAATCGGCATCGCAAATTATTTCATCTAATTTCGATTTTGGATTTTGAGGTACTTTGGTGGCCATAATCATGTTGCAGATAATATTTATTTCTTCATCTGAATAACCCAAGCTCGGTAAATTTTCTTTTACTATTTCACAACCTTTTTCTTCATTTTCTTTATACTGCCTTAAAAAACCGGTATCGTGAAATAAGGCAGCTACCCGAGCTAACTCTCTTTCCTGATCAGCCATATTTTCATTTAAACATAAAATATTAACAGCATCGTGCACATCTAATGAATGTGCTTTACAGTGGTAATATAATTTTTGATCCAACTGATTCAATAAATTTTCGGCAATATTTCTCGCTTGTAAAAAACGTTCGGGCATGATTTCATTATTTACAAAATACATATCAATTTCACCTTTGCCTTTGGCGCTTAATTTCCCCCTGTATTCGCAATTAAACTGATGCTTTATTAAATCAAAAGTAGTTTGTGAAATATTTATTCTTCCCGGCTCACTGTTACTTTCCATTCTCGAACCCGTGTTCACCGTATCTCCCCAAATATCATAAGTAAATTTTTTAGTGCCCACCACACCGGCTACTAATGGTCCGGAATGAACACCAACCCGCATTTCCCATTTAATTTTTGAACGCTTACCGCGCTCGTGCAAAAAGGTAATCATATCAAAGGCTGCATAAATAATACGCAAAGCATGATTATCAGACTCAATTGGAATTCCGCATGCGGCCATATAGGCATCACCTATGGTTTTAATTTTTTCAACGCCATGTTTTTCCATGATGTAATCAAATCCTTTAAAAATATCATTCAGCTCAGTTACTAATTCTTGGGGCGAAATAGTAGATGAGGTAGCCGTAAACCCTTTAAAGTCGGTAAACAACACCGATGCTTCATTGTAACGTAAGGGTTCAATTGATCCGTTTAACTTAAGTTCATTGGCAATTTTACGGGGTAAAATATTGTGTAATAATCTTTCTGATTCTTCTTTCTCGGCCTCTAATTCTTTGGTTCTTTCTTTTACCAAAACTTCTAAGGTTTCATTCTGCTTCTCTATCATTTTCCGGCGCTGTTGCTCCTGTTTTAAAACCTCTTTGGCTAAACGTTGATTTTCAATGGCACTTACACAAATGTTAGTGAGTAGCTGTAAAAAGTTTAAGTGTTTAATAATGCTACTTACACTTCTTTCATCATCGCTCACGTCGCCAAGTAATAAATAGGCCAAGGCTTTTTCTCCCTGATAAACCGGTACAACTAAATCAAAACCTTTTAAGGCATTATTTTGTACAGAAACAATGGAATCAATTTTATTGATGTGAATTAAATCTCTGTCTACATCAATATTTTCCAATTCTTCCTCGCTGGTGCCATAATCTAATAATACGCGCCATTTTGCAAATTTGCTAAAAAGGATGAGCTTATCTATATGCAGCTGGTCTTTTACAAAGTGCTTGAATTTTTCAATAACCACTAACGTTGAAAAATCATGGTTAATGGAGTTAGTAATATCCAATAAAGCTTCAAACTGAAGTTCTTTAATGCGGAGTTTGTTGTTCAGCCTTTCGGTTTTTTTATCTGAACTTTTCTTTTTTTCTTCTTCACTCATAATTCATAACCTGCTTACAGATTAATCACCAAAATAGTAAAAACCTTCGGAAACCCCAAAACAACACCTCGATTATTAAAAATATCACTAATTCAAAGCCAAATAAGCATTGTAAAAGAGTAATAATAAAACTATCTTTGACTAGTCTAATCTTTTAGTATGACCATTGCCATTTACGCAAGAAGTACACCGGACAATGAGTCCAAATACCTCGAACAGATTCATAGTTATTTGAAAAATGAAAATGTAGAGGTGATTGTATTTGAACCTTACTTCGAGTATTTAAAAAGTTTAAATTCAAAGTTCGCGCTCAAATTAAAAACTTTTACTACTTCGGAGCAATTGGTATCTATGGCTGATATGCTTATTTCATTAGGAGGAGATGGCACATTGCTGGAAACTTTAGCCCTGGTACGCCGATCCGGTTTGCCGGTTTTAGGTGTGAATACGGGTCGTTTGGGTTTTTTAGCCTCAGTAAATAAAACAGATTTGAAAAAAGCGCTAAAAAAATTAGTTAAAGAAAAATTTACGCTGGATAAAAGAGAATTAATTGATGTTACCGGTTGCGGAAACGAATTTGAAGGGGTGAATTATGCTTTAAATGAATTTACCATTCATAAAAAAGACAGTAGTGCCATGATTAATATTGACACTTTTGTAAATGGTGTTTTTTTGAATTCCTATTTTGCCGATGGTTTAATCGTTTCTACTTCTACAGGTTCTACCGCTTATTCACTCAGTTGTGGCGGCCCCATCATGATGCCCGACTCTGATAATTTCATTATCACACCCATTGCTCCGCATAATTTAAATGTTCGTCCAATTATTATTTCAAATAAAAAAGAAATTTCATTTAAAATAAGTGGCAGAAGTGAAAGTTTTAATATTTCACTCGATTCCAGAAACGCACAAGTCAACTCCAATCAAGAGATAAAAGTTAAAAAAGCCGATTTTAAATTCAATTTAATTAATCTGGAAGGACAGCATTTTTTTACTACACTAAGAAACAAGATGATGTGGGGACTCGATAAACGCCACTAAAATTTTTAGTTTTTCGTTCATCACAATTTACAAACTTTTTCATTCTTTTTTTTATATATTTGATAATTAACAAGTCAAATAATTGCATGAAAAAGTTATTAGTTATTGCGGTATTCGTTTCCGCTTTTGGTTTAAACGCACAACAAGCAGATGCGAATTGGTCTTTGAGTAAGGATTCGGATGTTCGCATAAATGGTGCAAGACAAATCGTTCCTCAAAAATATATGGTGTTTCATTTAAATGGAATGGAATTAAAAAATCAAATGTTTGCCGCACCCAATGATAAAACAACACCCATCAATAACAGTGAAGTAATTGTTTCATTACCCTGCGCTGACGGAACTATTCAGAAATTTAAAGTAGTAGAAAGTTCTATTATGGAAGCGGCTTTACAGGAAGTTAATCCCGATATCCGTACTTTTAGTTTAAAAGGAATTGATGATCCTTATGCAAACGGGAAAGCGGATTGGAATGAATTTGGTTTTCATATGAATATTCGCTCAATTAATGGTGATTATTTTGTTGATCCTTATTGCGTAGGAAATACCAGTGATTATATTGTTTATTATACTAGGGATTTTAAAAAAGATCCGGCTCATATTATCCCTGAAGTTGGCGTAAAAGATGTTCATGTTGACGAGCCGAAAAAAAAAGAAGAAGAAGCCGTAAGAGGAAATAAATCTGCATCATCCTTAGTCGGACAAAATTTAAGAACGTATCGTTTAGCTGTTGCCTGTACAGGCGAGTATGCTGTTGCGGCAACTGGTATTGGTTCTCCTTCCAAAGCGCAGGTATTAGCTAAAATTGTAACAAGCATTAATCGTGTGAACAGTGTATATGAAACCGAAGTTGCTGTTCGTTTAGTTTTGGTAGCTACTGAAACTAATGTAATTTTTACCAGCGCAGGTTCTGATCCGTTTAATGGAAATAATAATGCCGGAGTTTTAATTACTGAAAGTCAATCGGTAATTTCTGCTACCATCGGAAGTGCTAACTACGATATTGGTCATACCTTTAGTACCGGTGGTGGCGGATTAGCTAGCTTAGGTTGTGTTTGTAATTCTTCTACCAAAGCGCAAGGAATTACGGGAAGTCCAAGTCCGGTTGGTGATCCTTACGATATTGATTATGTTGCGCATGAAATGGGACATCAGTTCAGAGGCAATCATAGTTTTAACTCAACTGCTAGCGGATGCAGCGGAAACAGAAACGGATCAACTGCAATGGAGCCGGGAAGTGGTGTTACCATCATGGGTTATGCAGGTTTATGTGGCTCACAGGATTTAGCTTCAAATAGTATTCCCTATTTTCATGCAGTAAGTTTTGATGAGATAATTAATTTCACGCAATCCGGTGGCGGCGGAACTTGTCCGGTTACTTCAACAACCGGAAATCAACCGCCGGTAGTTACGGGTCCGGGTAATTTTACTATTCCAAAAGCAACAGCATTTTATTTAACCGGTAGTGCTACCGATCCAAACGGTGATGCAATCACTTATAGCTGGGAAGAAGTAGATGCAGGTGTTGCCGGAAACTGGAATTCAGGTAACAAACCTTTCTTCCGTTCTTATGTTCCTTCTGCTTCTCCAACTCGATTTTTTCCATATAATAGTTTAATATTAAATCATGCGTATACCACCACAAAAGGAGAATATGTACCACAATCGCCTCAAAATTTAAATTTCCGTTTAACTGCAAGAGATAATAAAACCGGAGGCGGAGGTGTTGCTTTTGCAAATTCACAAATTACGGTAGATAATGCAGGACCATTTTTATTAACTTATCCTAATGCATCCGGACTTACCTGGTATCAGGGCGGACAGGTAACCATTACCTGGAATGTGAATGGTACTGATGCCGGCGCGGTGAATTGCGATAGCATTCGTATTTTAATTTCATACAACAACGGAAATAGTTATTCTGTTTTAAATAATTCAACTCCGAATGATGGAGCTGAAATTATTTCAGTGCCAACCGTTACGGCACAAGAAAGTTTTTGCCGCGTAAAAATTGAAGGCAAGGGGAATATCTTTTTAGATGTGAGTGACAATACTTTTGATATCACTACTATTGCTGCTGTAAAAAATATTTCAGGTAATAATGAATTAAAATTAAATGCTTGGCCTAATCCGGCTGCCGATAAAGTAAATGTAAGCGCCGGAAATCTGGATTCTAAATCAGCGGTGAATTTAAAAATTACTGATGTTACCGGTAGATTAATAAGATTATTTACCTATTACGATAAAACGGAATTGAAGGAAGAATTAGATTTAAGCGGAATAAATCAGGGTATTTATTTCATTCATCTTTCTAATGCCAATCAAAATACGGTATTTAGAATTGTGAAGGAATAAAAGATTGCCTGCACTATAAAGTGAATGTGAGATTTGTTGTTATTCAGATATTATTAGTATTGCTCCTTAATGGTGTTCGTGCGCAAACCACGCTTTTTAAGGAAGGAGATAAGTGGGGCATGAAAGAAGGAGAATCTGTTTTAATAAAACCAATTTACGACAGTATTTTTAATTTCGATAGCCTCAATAAAGTTTGTTTGGTTTGTTTTGAAACGGTTAGTGCACACCCGAATAAATTTATCAAAACGCTTATTCATTCTTATCATTGTAATTATTTAAATAAATCTGGCGAGCGGTTAGTTATTCACTTAGAAAGTGGAGATACCAACAGTGTTTTTCAATTGCAGAAGCACACTTCGGAACAATTAAATACTAAATCAGAATATTTAACGGTGGGTGTAAAGTCGGCCGACATGCACGATCACCGGTATTTGGTAAATAAAGATTTTAAACAAATTACCAAAAAGGCTTATGAAGATATTCATTTTTCTCCCGACAATTCTTTTTTGGTTGGCAAAATAAGAAATGAAAATAACTCCATTTACGAAGGACTTTTAAGTAAGGAAGAAGAATTGATTTTACCTTTTAAATATTCGCACATTAAATTTAATACCAAAGATTCATTAATTATTGGTTGTACGGCAGGACAGGGGGCATACAGTGAAGATGATATTTTTAATTATGAAGGAAAAAAAGTTTCTTCGTATCATCGGCATGTAGAATTGGCCACCAAAAAATTTGTGGTGGAAAAAGTTTTTAAACCCGATGAGCATTTAATTATTTTAAATCTTGAAACTAAAGAAGAAAAAGTGCAGTATGCCGAGGAGGTACAATATTTTAATGAAACCACGGTGTTGATGATGAATGAAGGACATTGGTTTACCTATGATGTTTTTACCGGCAAGAAAAGAAAGTATGAGACTCCTAAGAAAAAATAAAGTATGAAAATAGCGATAAACGGATTTGGCAGAATTGGTAGATTGTATTTGCGTAATGCATTACAAGAAAAAAATATTGAAATTATAGCCATCAATGATTTAACCGATGCGAAAACATTGGCTCATTTATTCAAATATGATTCGATACACCGGGCTTTTAACGGAGAAGTGAGTGCAAATGAAGAACATTTGATTATTAATGGAAAAAAAATAAAAGTATTCGCGCAAAAAGATCCCGAAAGCTTGCCCTGGAAAGCATTGAATATTGATATTGTGGTAGAATGTACCGGAAAGTATTTGGATAAAGCAGGTGCTGAAAAACACATCAAAGCCGGCGCAAAAAAAGTTTTATTATCAGCACCTGCCAAAGACGAAAGTATACGCACCGTAGTTATTGGCGTAAATGATGAGTTATTACAAAAAGATGATTTAATTGTTTCTAATGCCAGTTGCACTACGAATTGTGCAGCCCCCATGTTAAAAGTATTACAACAATTTGGTATTGAAGAAGCCTATATCACAACAGTGCACTCATACACCAGCGATCAGCGGTTGCAAGATGCGCCGCATAAAGATTTGCGAAGAGCCAGAGCTGCAGCCATGAGTATTATTCCTACTTCAACAGGTGCAGCAAAAGCCATTACCCGCATATTTCCGGACTTAGCCGGAAAAATAGGAGGTTGCGGTATGCGTGTGCCGGTGCCCGATGGTTCACTAACGGACATCACTTGTGTGTTGAAGCAATACCCAACAGTTGAACAAATTAATGCGGCTTATAAAAAAGCAGCAGCAGGCGATTTAAAGGGAATATTGGAATATACCGAAGATCCAATAGTAAGTATCGATGTAATCGGAAATAAACACAGCGTTTTATATGATGCCGAATTCACTAGTATAGTTGGAAACTTGGTAAAAATTATTGGTTGGTACGATAATGAGTGGGGCTATTGCAATCGTATGGTTGAACTCACCCAAAAAATGGGCAATTAAAATATCGTTTACAATACTTACCAATTTTTTATTCGTTTTTAATATAGTCTCATATAATTCTAAATAGGATGTTTAATTTACCGGTAAGAACTTGAAAATTGCATTTTAAAGAGCGGCATATATAGTTTTAACTTCCACAGTAATGAAATGCCGGTTTAGATTTATTTGCATTTGACACTATAACTTTATAATATGGAATTGTCCTAGAATCAAATTTGTAATGTATGTTTGGTATTAATGTCATTGCAATGGTATAATCTTACAAGAAGATATAGTTTATTCCTCATGATTAAAAAGAAAATGATTCAAATAAAGAGATGGATCAACAAATTTGCCTCTAAATTAAAGACTTGGATTTTAATTAAAAACGTATCTATTTGTGTTAGAGAATAGAACCCAAATTTATTAAATTACACTTTAGATCAGATGAACAATTTTGTAAACGCCAACATGCATACTAAAATTATTTTAGGAGTATTTACTATCTTTTTTTCGTTTTTAAGTGGCTTTTCTCAAAAAGATACGCTTCATATCTATTATTCGGGAATGCAAACTTCAGTTGCAGATAGTAATGATGCTAAGCTCACTAAATGGGCTTCGAAATTACATGGTAAACACGCAAATGTAGAAATTTACACTTACTATGAAAATTCAACGGCAAAAAAATTCATGGCCGAAAGGGCAGAAAATCTTCAGATGATTGTGATTAGAAAAGCGAGAGATTACAGTACCATTAAATTTTGCGGTCCGGTAAAAGGAAAAAAATCGCAACGCACGGTAGCAGATGTTGTATTTTTAATTGATAATACTAATCAAAGCCAAACGCCAAATGGAAAAGCCGGACTTAGTTCTTCCAAAACAAACACCAATAATAAATCCGAGGAATCCGAATCTGTGGCCAGACCACCAGTTCTTGATAAAGATGGCTATTATATGGATTCAGTTTATGTAAATGGAAAATTAAAAGTTACCAAAAGAAAAGTTAAAATAAAATATAATTAAAGTTTTAATATCAAACTGGAGTCCAGACCCAGTAAAAATGGGGCGTATCTGAAAAGCCATAAGAGTAGGGCAAATAAAATATAAAATATATGATTAAAAAACTAAAAATTGTACTTAGCATTTGCATTTCAGTTTTAATAATGTCATCATGCTCAATTACAGCCCCACTAGCTGCAACAAGCAATACTCTTGGTAAAAAAGTTGGTGAAGCGAAAGCTACCATTGTATTCGGCTTAGTTTTTGGTGGTGATTATAGTGTACAAACCGCTATGAAAAACGGTGGCTTAACAAAATGTTCAACTGTTGATGTGAAAACAATAAACTATCTAAATGCGGTTATAATTAAAAAATGTATTGTTACTGGAGATTAACATAACAATAAGTTCATTAAAAACCACCAATACCAATGGTGGTTTTTTTATTTTGAGTAATATAGTAATTAGTGTTTGAGATATTGGGTTATACCACAATTCATGCCAGGCAGATTAAAATGAAGAAAAGGGTAGAGAATAAATGGTGCACTAGGTTTCTTTTTTTAATTTCTGTAGATTTTTCCAAAGGATTGTTACAAACAATATAAAGGGAAGACTGGCAACAAACATTTTAAGGTTCAATACGCTTAAGCCAATGGCGAACAAAAACCCCATTAGCATCCCTAAACAACAAACACCCGTGTATATTAAAATGCGATTTGGTTTTTTTAAGAACAAACTGATGAATAGAAGTAGTTGGCCAAACAACGGGATGATGGTTATCGGATGCAAAACCGCCAAGGGATTGGAAAATAAATTCCGAATTACTTCGTATTCGGCCTGAATCAATAAAGAATGATTTTTATCCCCCCATTCCATATATCCAATAAAGGAGGTAAGGATGACCAAAAGAATTAAAATTTTTATTTTCATTAATTAAAAAAAATTGATTCAGGATTAAGCCGTTTAATCTTTCACAATCTTTTTAATACACGTTTGCCCTTGAGAAGTTAGTTTAAAAAAGTAAATGCCTTTGGCATAATCTGATAAATTAATTTCAATATTCATTTTTTCCTTTGGATAATAAGCATTTTCAAATATTATCTGGCCAATGCTATTGTGAATCTCTATTTTAAAATCGCGAATCAGCTCAAAAGAGAAATAGAGTTTATCATTAAATGGATTAGGATAAATATGAATATTTTCCTCATGGAAAGGAATTAGCTCAGCTATTCCGTCACAGGATGATACAGATTGAGTAATTGTTGTTACATTACTGCAGCCATTAACATCAATACCAACTATGGAATAAATTGTGCTTACAGATGGGCTAACCACTATGCTGGCGCCCGGACCACCCGGGTTCCAGGTATAAGAAAGTGCGCCAACTACGACCAGGGTTGCCGGATTATTGATGCAAACAATACTATTAGTAGTGAAGGCCAATAAATTCGGCAACGGATTAACGTTAACGAAATAAGTGCTGGTATCCTTACAAGAACCCAAATGTCCAAACACGGAATAAGTGGTACTTGATGTTGGGGTGAATATGGTTGGATTGTTGCTAGATCCGTCACTCCAAGTATAACTTGTTGCCCCACTTGCTAAAAGCGCAAGAGGTTGACCTGAGCAAACCACATTGGTGCCGGTAACAACTATGGTGAACGGAGGCGCTACTGAAACTGTGGCGACAGTAGAGCCACTGGAAATGCAACCTGCCGTTGAGGTTCCAATGATTGAGTAACTTGTATTTACCAATGGAGAAACAACAGGCGATCCGGAAGAATAAGTGTATGTGAAAGCCCCGGTGGGCATCAAGGTAAAGGATTCGCCGGGACATATCGAACCGTTAGGCACAGAAATAATCGGTAAAGGGTTTACGGTCACATTTGAAATTACAGAAGAGGTAGAAATGCAACCTTCCGCATTCGTTCCAATGATTGAATAAGAAGTGCTTACAGAAGGAGAAACTATAGGAGACCCGCTAGAAAATGTATAAGATAGCGCACCACTAGGATTCATGGTGAATGAATCTCCGGCACAAATTGAACCACTGTTAACTGTTATCGTAGGAGTAGGGAATACACTTACATTTGCTATGGCCGGAGAGCCGGAAATACAACCCAAACTGCTGGTGCCGGTAACGGAATAACTTGTATTCACTGTTGGATTGACAACTGCTGATCCGCCAGAATAAGTATAAGTACTGGCACCCCCGGGTATCAGGGTAAACGAGCTTCCAGCACAAATAGAACCGCTATTTACAGTTATGGTTGGAAGCGGGTTGACCGAAACCGTTACAATAACTGGAGTCGGAGATACACAACCCAAACTATTTGTTCCAATTACAGAATAGGATGTGGTAAGGGAAGGGGTCACCACAAAGGATCCCCCACTAATGGTATAAGTAACAGCACCCGACGGTGTAATGGTATAGGAATCACCAATACAAATGGCACCACTGTTAACCGTTATGGTTGGCGATGGGCGAACCGTGATCGCTAATGTTGGTCCGCCGGTACTGCATCCTGCATTGGCGGTAACACCTATTGTGCCGTTTGAATTTCCTATCGTTACACTAATGGTGGAATTCCCATTGATTCCACTCCATCCACCTGGTAAATTCCAATAATAAGATTGAGCACCTACCACGGTGTTTGTTGAATACACAATTACTTCGCCGGCACATGCAATTGTATTGCCGGAAATCACAGTAGGTTGGGAAATTGCCTGACAAAATTTTTCGACAAAAATATCGTGCAATCCGGCGCTGGTTAAATTATTTACACCAACCGTAGGATCAAAATCAACCGTAGTCTGAAAATAGCCGCAAAGATAAAGGGCTCCATTGTTGCTCATATTGATGAAAGCTCCGTAGTCCGGATTCACACTTCCTGAAGATACTGCCCAAACATAAGCGCCGTTAGACGCATCAAGTTTACTAATAAAAATATCATTGCTTCCTCCCGACACCAAATTTGCAGTACCCGGACCCGGATCAAAATCTGCAACACCGCTAAAATAACCGGTAGTATAAACTCCGCCAAGATTGTCCAATGAGATTGAGCTGGCAGCGTCGTTGGTAGTGCCTCCCATTTTGGCAGCCCATACAAAATTACCGTTTACATCCAATTTATTCACAAAAATTTCATAACCCCCTGTAGAGGCCATGTTGTAAACACCAATCCCCGGATCAAAGTCAACATTTGAAGTAAAAAATCCGGTAATGTAAACATCACCTGCATTATCTACAGCATTGGAATACCCAACTTCATCGCCCACTGCACCAAATCTTTTGGCCCAGATAAAATTACCCGAAGCGTCCAATTTCAAGGAAAATACATCTGATGCTAATGGGGACATATTAAATACACCCGGTCCCGGATCAAAATCGGCTGTGCTTCTGAAAAACCCGGTAATGTATGAATTTGCATTGGCATCCAGCGCTAATGAATAACCAATTTCATCGCCGGTACCTCCTATTCTGTTTGCCCAAATAAAATTTCCATTCATATCCCATTTAAAAACAAAAATATCCTTTAAACCCAGCGATGTTAAATTAAAAACACCTGCACCGGGATTAAAATCAACTGTATTTTGAAAGAATCCGGTACAGTAAATATTACCTAAGGCATCTAATTTCAAACTGTAAGGGTCATCTATTCCGGTACCACCAATTCGTAAAGCCATTAATAATGCACCAGCCGGACTATACCTGGCTACAAAAATATCTGAATTGCCGCTCGATGTTTGATTAAAAGTGCCCGGCCCCGGATCAAAGTCAGCTGTAAAGTTAAAAAAACCGGCGATTACCAAATTGCCATTTGAATCTATTGCCAAAGTTTCTCCGGTATCATCACCTGTACTTCCCAGTTTAAAAGCCCATAAAAAATTTCCGGCCGCATCTAGTTTACTTACAAAAACATCATTCGAACCCGAAGAAGTTAGAATAAAAGAACCCGGCCCCGGATCAAAATCTACCGCACCCTGAAAGGCGCCCGTGGTGTAAACATTTCCCTGGTCATCGTTGATTACGCAATAGCCGGTTTCACCCAAAGTGCCACCCATACTTCTCGCCCATTGCAATGGAGGCAATTGTGCATAGGATATGAAAGTGCTGATAAGAAAAAAGCCAAAAAATATTTTTTTCATACTGACTGAATAATAAATGAAGATATTGATAAAAATCAATATTTTCAGGTACATGTAAAAATATTTTTTATTTTATGAAGCCATGAGTTTGGAGCGATGTTTTTTGAAAAGCACTTTTGGATTGCTGTGAGCCTTAACGAATTACATAAAAACCGGTGGTGGTAACTAAATTGCATTCACATTCACGAACCGTTACCAAATCAACAGGCTTTGAATATAAGCTTTTTTCAATTTAATTCATGAATCCGGAAGCAAGCAAACTTGATGAGCCCTTCAATTCATTCAAATAAATTTAGAATTTACCATCCGGCTGATAAACCGATTTGCAATCACTTGCAAATGATAGTTGAGTTGAAACGCCATCCACTAGGGCGCAAACTTCTTTTACCACTCTTCTTTATTCCGGTCTATTTCATCTTCGATTTACTGTGAAAGTTTTCCGGTTGCATCATACCATCCTTCCTAAAAAAAGTATTTGAGATTACCGTTTTCTTTTTTTCCTTTACAATTTCCGTTGTTTTCCATTTGCTTTCAAATTTATAGTAACCCAACATGGGGCTTTGAAAAGCTATTTCCAAACTGCATTTATAGTAGGATATAACTTTAACGCTGAATTGCATTTACTAAGAAAGTAATTTTATTTGAATAAATGTTTATTAGCGAGGTGCAAAATAAATTCGCTGTTCCCTGAGCTTGTCGAAGGGCAGCGACCACTTGTCCCGCGCCCGAGCGATGACCGAGTCCGCCCGCTTACGTTTATTTGCTGTTAGTGGTTCGTTGTTCGTCGTTACATAGTCAATTTATGAAGTAATTATTTTTGTTGGAGTCATAAAAATGAGTCTTTTTTCCAATGTCCCAAAAATAGAATATTGATAAGCTAACGGTTTTTCAGAAATAAGTTCAATAGCTTGAATTTCGTATGGTGTTGTGTCCTTCGGATGTAAAAAAGTTCCTTGAGGTTTAGTGAATGTATCGACGATTTGCCATGGCACGATTTCAGTCATTTCAAATAATTCATTAAGTTTATCGCAATAGCCGTCGTTTTTATTTTCCTTCACTGGCAAAACATAATTATAAAAAGCACCTTTCGCACTTTTCATTTTATTGAGATCAATATGAGTTGAGGAAAATCTAATACCGTCCCATTTTTTTTCTTTTCTAACAATTTGCAATATTAACTGAGGGATAATATATTCAGGTTTAAACGCGGCTTCCCTATCTAAAACTTTGACTGAGCAAGAAGCGATAAGTGGCCAAACAATTAAGTGTTTCCAAAGGTCTTCGGGTTTTAATGAGTTTAAAACTGTTGTTTCTCCTAAGTAAACGTCGGTTGTAAGATCGAAGAAAGTTATTGGTTTTTTAGTCTGTAATCTACATGCTTGAACTTGGTCAGGAGTTGGTCGACCAAGTTCTTCCCAAGCCACGTAAACGGAATTTGCAGCGTACAAAGATGGAAAGCCTGGAATGCTGTAACGTTGAGTAGACACTTTAATTCTATTATTGAACGGAATATGAAAAAGTTCCTTTTGCGTTAACGAATAAGCTCCTTTCTCTTTTCGTAATCGGTAGAGACTTCTATCTTCAGGGAGTGTCCCGTGTGTTAAATGAGAAAACATACTCATGTCGAATGACTTCTTTAATTCAGAATATGCATCAAAAGGATACCCGTCTAAATATAAGTCAACCGATTTTTTTATGCCCTCAATCAAGTTTGTAACTAAGAGCTTTTCAACATCAGGAGAAAATATACTAGGTAGTTCAGAAAAATCTAATGAATCAATTTTGCTTTTGTAAGCATCGAGTTTTTCAAAAAGAAATTCTCTAAAGCTCTTCTTTGGATCAGCTTGTTGATGAAAAGGAAGTCTGATGATTTCATTTTGAAATAGCTCGATTAGTTTCATTCACCTTAATTTAATGATTTATTAAGGAAGGATTCGTTATTTTCAGAAGGTCTATTTTCTTTTCCAATGCTCGCATTGCTCTGTTGTCTTGTATTTTCTCAGCGTCTTTCCATGCTCTCATGTTTCTTGTAGCAATGTAAACATATTGTGTGCTAAAGGCTTTCTCATTATATGGAATTGAGTCGACAACAACACCTTGCATTTCCTGACCGTCGTACAGAAATCGTATGTGTCTATTATGAAATGGAAAAAAACTTACGTGGTCCATAATTTAATGAGGTCAAATTGATTAATCGAAGATACAATTTTAAAGAAACATTAGCATATTTATTAAGTCGTCGATCTACAATGACCGCTAACGGGTTTTGGCTAGAAGCTGTGCGGGTTTTACTTGCACAAAACTGTCTAACGCACAAATATAAATTAAAAGCACTGAACTGAATCGCAAATGCAAAAAATCCCGCGCAGCAACCGCTGAAAAATCGCTTTTGCAACTTGCAGAAACCCCGCATTGCTTTTAGCCAATGTTAGCAGCTGTTTTACCTGCTACCATTTATTTTTCAATTCAGTTTTGTCGGTCGTTAATTTGTCAAATTCGTCCATGAGTTGCTGTCCACCAAATGCTATTGTTCCTTCGTGTGAGAGATAGATTATCCATTGATTCTTTTTGTCTGTATAAATTGTTTCAAAGTTGTCTTTGTCAAATTCAGAAATATCAATTTCATAGTCTAACCTCTCTTCCGTTATTTCATATATTCTGTCGTTAGTAATTTTGGAAATAATTTTGATTAAATTTTCATAATCCAATTTGTCTAATTTGTCGGTGTTATAAAAATAAAATGGTTTAGGACTACAAACTGTCAAAGGTTCCCAATAACCACCGTCAAATTTCCAAAATAGTTCAAGGTTCTGTCGAACTGTCTTTGCTTCAATTTCAGATAATCTTCGTCTGTATGGAAGCGCTTGAATAGTATTTAGATTTTGGATATCTAAATTATCAACGAAGTCAACATACTTTTGTCTTTCAAGTTCAATTTGTTTTAAATGTCCAGCTTTTGAATAACCACTTGTCTTAATTTTCAGGTTGTCTTGTGCAAGTTGTTTTAACTCATCTTTCAGGTCGTTTAGATTGTCAAATTGCTTACCAACTATATATTCGACTCCATTTAAAAGTCCGTTCGCAATACTTTGTTGAGTACTCAGTCCGCTTTGAAATAAATTCAAACAATATTGTCTAACTGTTGTGATTATTTTGTCGGATTGTGTCATTTTAAAATAGCTGCTAACGGGCTTGGGCTAAAAGCTGGTGGGCAATTAGAACTACTTTATTGTCAACCACCACAAAAGTAAATAAAAAGCACTAAAGTTTAATAACCTACAAACGCCCACTTGATTTTAGCCCATGTTACCAGTATGGGCGTTCGTTCAACTATTGAGGTCGGGTAGGGTCGTGGTCGGAAGTTTAAATTTTTAGAGAGGGAAATTTTTATTTTTAATTTTTCGTATTTGAATAGGTGTGTCGGAAAAATGGTAAGCTTATCCCGATTTTTCTTCGGGATGTGCTTGACATTGTGGGAGGTTAAAACTCAAATTTTAAATCCAATAACCAAAACATCATCTGTCTGCTCTGTATTTTTTTTCCAATTAATAAACTTTTGATGTAATTCTTCTTGTTGCTCGGCAATGGATTTATTTTGTATAGAAAGCAATAATTCTTTTAATGGTCTATACATAAATTTTTTGCCTTTTTCTCCACCAAATTGGTCAGCATAACCGTCTGTGAAGATATAAACAGTATCGCCTTTTTGTAAGTCAATGTTGTGTGTTGTAAAAGGTTTCGGATTATCGTTTTGCCCAATGGGTTGTTTGTCACCTTTTATTTCAAACAAGTTATTTTCTCTAATGTACCATAATGGATTATTTGCTCCGGACCAAAGCAATTCATTGTTTTTTGTATTTAAACAACATATGGAAATATCCATGCCGTCTTTTACTTCTTCGTTGCTTTTTTCAAAAGTTTCCAATACTAATTCTCTGGTTTTGTCTAATATTTTTGCAGGTTCAGTTATGTCAAATTCTTTTACTGTTCGGTTAAGTGCATTACTGCAAACTACACTTACCATTGCTCCAGAAACTCCGTGTCCTGTACAGTCTGCTGCTGCGAACAAAACAAGGTCACTCACATTTTCGAGCCAGTAAAAGTCGCCTGAAACAATGTCTTTTGGTTGGTATAAAATAAAACTTTGAGGCAAATATTTTTTCCAATAACTATTAGGTGGAAGTATAGCTGTTTGCAATCGTTTGGCGTAGATTATACTGTCGGTTATTTCTTTATTTTTCTCTGCAATAATTATTTTTTGTTTTTTCGTTATACGAAAACGATTGTACAAAAACCCCGAGAATAATACTACTAAGAAAAAACCAAAAACAACTGTATAAATAATCATATTTTTTCTTTTGTTTTGCTCGGAGCTTATCGCAGCTTGCTTTTCTTTTTCTTTATTTAAAAGTTCTATTTCTTTTTCTTTTTTTTCGGTTTCGTATCTTGTTTCCATTTCAGCAACTGCTTTTGTGCTTTCTTGGGTAATTAATGAATCTTTATAATTCGAATAGAGTATATGGAAGTGAAGAGCTTGTTTGTAATTCTGTTTTTTTAAATAAACATCAGACAAAGTAAGTGCTGACGTAAGAAATAAATCTTTCGCATCAATTTTGTTAGCAATAATGAAAGCACTATCACTAAATAAAATAGCATTATTCAAATCGTTTAAATCAAAGTATGTTCTACCAATATTACTATACAACTGACCTAATAGGTATTCATCTTTCAATTGATGAGCAAAAGTTAAAGCCTCTTTAAATAAAACAAGAGAAGTATCATAGTCTTTTTTTTCATAGTAAATATTACCTATATTACCAATGCTACTAATGATGCCTTTTATGTTATCCGATTTTTTTTCAAGAGATAGAGTTTCTTTATGGTATATTAACGCCTTATCAATATCACCTTTTTCAGTTAAAACAAGAGCTAGATTATTAAAATTAATTATTAATCGTTTATAATTATTTAAAGAGGTATTCATCTCAATGCACTTTTGAAAATAATATTCTGCTTTTTCATAATTATTTTGCCAAAAAAAGATTAGACCGATATTATTCCATATTTCAGTAGTAATAGATTTATCATTTAGTGATTCAGCAATATTTAGTGCCTTTAGGTAATAATCTAAAGCTATAGTATAATCCGCCCTCTCTTTGGCTATCATTCCTAGGTTATTAAGAGTTTTTGCTATTCGTAAAGAGTCTTTAGTGTCTTTAAATAAAGATAACGCTCTTGAAAATTTTTTCTGGGATAATAAAAAATCTCCTTGTACATAATGGATTCTTCCTAATTCGAAAGAAGATTTAGCTATTCCATTTTTGTAAGCTATTTCTTCACTTAGCAATAATGCTTGTTTATAATATATCATCGCATTTTCTATAGAATCTACCATACTTGCGTTTCCTAGCGACTGTAATACTTTTACTTTATTAGTGTCTGATATAGAGTTTATTAGTAATTCTTTTAAGGAGTCAATATTAATACGGTCTATTTTCTCTTGAGAAATAGCTGTTGTTGTAAAGTAAGATAAAAATATAATAAATAGAAAACTCTTCATGTTAGCTAGAAACTAAAATAAATAACTAGAAAAATGGATTTTAATGGCAAAAATAGCTATATTTGTCGATGAAAACTAATTAGTTAACCTTAAAAAATACTATTATGGCAAATTCAATTGACGTTTCGGTTCCAGAAACAATGATGAAAAAATTACAAAAATTCGCAAAAGAAGAATTAAGTAAAGATGAAGCAGGTGTTCTTAATGCTGTGTTTAATGTGTACAATTACGCTATGGAACACAGATGTACTGTTTTTAAAGACCACCCAGCTTTTATTAAAGAATTAAACAAGCTAGAAGAAGAGGTTGAAGCTTCGTTAGTAATTACCCCTACAATTACAACGATAACAATTACCACAACAATAGCAAGTCATCCAATTATTACTTGTTCGGCAGCAGCAAGAAATTGTGAATAAATTGGTAAACTATTTTTCCAAAGGGGAAAACTAATGTTTTCCCCTTTGGCATTTTATAACTGTAATATTTCTTCAAATGTTATTAAATTCTTCTAATATTGTTGAATATCTTGAAAATGAAGGTTATAAAGATTGCAAAATAATTTTCATTAGGAATTTAAGAAATTTTTGTGCAAAAGTTAAAACGCACAAAGGAAATGTTATTGTTAAGCAAAGTGGCAATAATAACGACACTTTTGTTGATGCCACAATATTATCCGAATTGCAATTTTATGATACTCTAAAACAAAAAGAGGTTTTAAAAATTCAGCAATTAGCCCCACAACCCTTAAATATAGATATAGAAAATCAAATAATTGTTTTAGAATATCTAGATAAATATAAAAACTTTAATACAATCATTGAGAGTAATGATTATAATTCTTCATATGAATTTGGTGTACAAATTGGAAAATTGCATACTATTTCGATAGAATCTTGTTTAGATTCATTCAAAAAAACAAGGACAGAGGGTTATTTTAGAGTATTTGATTATGTAACCCCAGAAGCGTATAATGCTGGAGGACCATTATTTGGAAAATGTATTGAGTTGATGCAGAAGTATCCTGATTTGAATGAAGGTATTAAAAAACTATCGAATGAATTTTTGTGGGAAAATCTTATTCATGGTGATTTAAAAAAAGATAATATCGTTTTTAATAATTTGAGCGAAAACCAAAAGGTAAAAGTTTTTGATTGGGAGTTAATTTCTATAGGAGATAAGTATTTAGATATTGGCTATGCTGTTAGTAATTATCTATTATGGTGGATTGAGAATATGAAATTTTCAGATTCTTGTAGTGAAGAAAACGATAATAAAATGATAGAAGCACAGGAACATATTTTTAACTTTATTAAGGGATATTTATTTTCAATTGAGGCTACAAAATTAGATTTTATTAAGTTAACGAAATTCTGTTCTATTGCCTTACTTAATATTTTCTATAGTAAGTCAATGTTTAAATATGAGTATTCTAAGCAGGATATAATGTTGTTAGAAGTAGCAAGAAAAATGCTTGTAACACCTCACGAGATTTACACAAAATTGTTTATGAAGCCGATAATGATAGGATATGAAAAAAAATATTTTTAAAGAAATAGAAAGTGGTTTTGTTTTCGATAATACCAAAGGACTACTTAATTCTAGTAATGAAATTATTGCTGAATTATCTGATATTAATGACTCTAAAAGGGCTATAATTAAGTTAACACACTATTACTATAAAAAATATTATTCAAAATCGCAGACATTAAATAAAGCGGATGATTTTCAAGAAATTAGCATTGAAACAGATAAGGAGTTTATAAATAGATTAATCAAAATTTTTCCGAATAAAAAGATTATTAGTAGTGGATGGCGAGTTGTTAGTATTGTGTCAAAAGATATTTTAAGAGTAGAAAAAAATGGAATAACATTAACGGTAAATACACATTTACATTTCCCAAAAGACTTAAAAATCACTAAAATTCATGTCAATGACATAATTTCAATTTTGTTTTCATGCCATTTTCCTAATATTTCCAATGGATTTTATGTGTTTAAAAGTGAAATAGGTGAAATTGATAAAACAAGAGGAATAGGAAGGTTTTATTTCAATGCTAATTATAATTATGTCGTTGATTTTACCGAAGAAATACTTAGTAACCTATATAACAATAATATTATTTTTGATTTTAAAGTATTCAAAAATATCCGGAATGAATATAGAATTGATAGTGCTGTATTATATTTTTCACTTGAAGATTTTGAAATTATTAGAAAGATAATATCACTACTATCTAACAATGAATTATATTTTAATAAAGAAGTTTCAATGTTCCATCACTTTGTTTCAAATGGAGTTGGTTTTGCTGAAGAACCAACTATGAAAAAGGAGAATGAGAGTTATGGACTAAATAGATGTAGGATTCTTTCTGAAATTACATTTAATTCATTAGATGATATAAAAAAAAATGGAAAAATACCTTGGCATAAATTTGATGAACAGTTTAAATATTATCAATTGGATTTTAATAATATATTTTTAAACCCACAAAGTAGAATGAAGAAACTATTGAACTTACAAAACAATTAAAAACAAAAAATATGAAAACAATTTTTAGAATAGCGTTATTGTTAACCGTAATTGGAGCAATAAATTCAGCAATTTATGGTCTTTCGGGGACAGATTTTTTTTTAATAATTACAGGAATTGATAGAACAATAGGAGGAGATTTTCTAAGAATATTGATTGGATTATCTGCTATTGTTACATTAATTTTTGGTTTAAAACTAAATTGGAAAGAAAAAAAGTGAATTATGTTGTTAACTAATTACACTTTTAAATAAGTATAGTAATTTGTCCACGAAGTACCTGTGGATAGGTGGAATTTTTTGGCACGTGTTTTTGTTTTGCGGGAGGGGTTTAGCTCTTTTGCTGTTGGTGGCTTCGCCAATTTTTTATTATGCGTAATTTTTCTACGCATAATAAAAAATAAACAGCAAATGTGCTAAACGAAGCGGAGGACAAAAACCGTGACAAAAAATTGTGCGATGGAATTTCTTTTTTCCTTTTTTAAAAGTGCGGTAGGTAAAAATTTAAACTTCGAAGCGGTCGCCTGTAGTGTTGGTAAAAAAAGTCAATTGAGTAGTTTATTGGAAATGAAAACTTATTTATCAGCAGAAAAGTTGTCTATGGAAAACGGTTTTACGCCTTACTGGTAACTTCCCTATACCCGCAATAAGCCATTTGCAAATGCGTATAATTAATTACAAATGTTTAATTAAGGATATTATTCTAAATTAAGTAATTTTTTAATGTAAAACTATAGCCGTATAAAAATAGCCAAATAATTTTTCGATGTTTTTTTGGGGTACACGCCTGCCTTATTTGTTAAGGCGGGTAACTATTTTACTTGTTATAACGGGTACTATGTGGGAAATATTTTGGAGGGTGCTTGGAGCCGGGCTTCTCCGCCGCGGCGGATCGCTCTGTGCAATGGCTCAGCTTGCCTACCGGCAGGCTGGTGTGACATAGGTAAAAACCAAAAACAAACAACTCTCCAACCAAAAACTCTTTTATGCTCTTTTATTTCTTTTATGGTTTAAAGTGAAACTATTTAATTTCCGAAAGTAAAATCCGTATAAATAAAAATTATTTTAATAATTTTCCTATGTGAATCTAATCTTACTATTCAACTCGAATAAAAACTATGAAACTATGTGGTTAAAAAAATATTTTTGTTTTGGGAATCACAGTTCTCCACCGCGGCGTAGGGCTCATCCTGCCGGTAGGTTTGACAATTAATTTAATTCCGGTAAATGCCGCCTAACTTAAAAAAGGCTAAAATAGCATTAATCACCTTTAAAGGTGGACGCAAAACTTTTTTTAATATTTTCATTCCACTACTTTCAGGAAATGGAGTTTCTTCAAAGGATTGTACACCGGTTGCTTCTTCTACAGGCGCTTCGCGTTTGTATTTTTCAATAACCAACATGCTGTCGTAATAATGCAGAGAGTTAGCGCTTTTTGTAAAGGCATTTACTTTTAAAGAACTTTGTTGGCTGTGCCAGGCATTGATATAATCTATAAAATTTTTACTGTATTCAATAAAACTTCCGTTTCGTTTGTGTCCCCCGCCATAACCGGGCCAATAGGAAGTATGCAAATCTTCACACAAATAAACTCCATCTTCCTTAACCTTATCAAACAATTCTTCAAAACTTACAATTTGCTGTTTCATGGTATGGCCACCGTCGTCAATCAAAATATCTACATCCGGAATTTGAGCTTTCACCTTTCTTAAAAATTCACGGTCGCTTTGTGAACCAATAAAAATTTGAATATTTTCTTCTTCTAAAGTTTTGCATTTAGGTTCAATATCTATTCCGTAAATTTTGGCCTTGGGACCAAAGTAATTTTTCCACATTTGTAAACTACCACCTTGAAAAACACCAATTTCTAAAATCACCACTTCTTTATTCCGGTATTTTGCAAAATGCCTTTCATAAACATCAAAATAATGTTTCCACTTGCGTAATAATCTTTTATTGTTGTTTCGAAAATATTTTTCTAAATCATTCATGCTTTAAAATTAATGTTTATCGGCTATTTTTATAGAAGTAATGGGATGAATTTCCCAGGCTGTTCCTCGCCAGTTTTTTGGATTACCCGGTTTTGTATTTTCCGCCATGTTATCATGTTCTTCGTCAAACAACATCCAACCTTCTACTTCTATCCATCGGCCTAAATATTTTGCGCGCAGCATTTTTGTACTCCAATCAATTCCTTTTGCGGCCATAATTTTTCTGATTCTGGGGGTTACTTCAATAACCATCACTTCTTTTTTATCATAGCTGTTTGGATTTAAAACTAAATCAATGTGAGTATCCCTTAAATTTTTGTCTTTGGTTTTACAATTACAAGTTTCTATGCCACCCACTTTCACGTCTTTTACATAGCCTGTTATTTTTGCCGCTGAATGAGTGCTCCATCGTTTACTATCTTCGCCTTTGGCTAACACAGCTTTTAAACTAATGTTTGCATCAAAATTTTCGGCATTCGGAAATTGGGTACGGTTTTTTAAAAGATTGAGTGCTTGTAAATGTTTGGACTTAGCATTTCCTTCAAGTGGACAAGAATCTAAATGGTTTACAGTCGGTTTATTATGGGGGGCCGGATTTTGCGCACACGCCGATTGCAGAAAAAATATTAAGGTATAAAGGAAACCGGTTAAAATAAAGCGCATAATTACTTTTCTATTTTTTTAAGCAGGGATTTTAAATTTTCTTTTTTAGAGTTACAATAGTCATAAGCGTACTTAAAAATTTCATCCGCCTTATTTAAATCAAAAATATTATAGCGGGTCATATCCGGTGCTTGTAAAAATAAATCACATTGTTTTGCTTTCTGTTCAATAATTTCCAACATGGAAAGGTGAATGCTTCTGTCGATAATTTCTGCTGCATTTAATTTTGTGGTGGATTGATGTAATGAATTGCAATACGACCCAATCAACAAATTACATTTTTCGCGTAAAGGTTCAATGGGTAAATTATTGATAACACCACCATCTACGCCCACCGTGTTTTGAATGTTAACCGGTTGGAATAAAAAGGGTATGGCCGATGTTGCCATTAAAGCTTCAGAAAGTTTGCCTTGATTTAAGTACATGGCTTTTCCGTTTTGAATATCGGTAATGGTAATAAAAATTTCTTTAGGCAGATTTTGAATATAGTTATGCGGGAAATATTTTAACAGGGTTTGTTCTATAATATTTAAATTAAATAAACCTTCTTTTTTTAAATTGAAGTTAGAGAAACCGAATACCTTAGTTTCTTTAAATATTTTTAAAATATCGGCAATGGGATAATCTGCGGCATAAAAGGCAGAAACAATAGCCCCGGCACTGCTCCCGGAAAGTTTATCCGGATAAATTCCGTTTTCATTCAAGGCTTTTAAAACACCTAAATGCATGATGCCTCTTGCACCGCCACCGGATAAAGCTATACCTATTTTATTATCCATGAATAAGAGATTTAAAAGCGGATAAATATTTTTCTTGATTGGCTTGCACCGAATATTTTTCGAGCACTGTTTGTCTGCCGGCTTCGCCCAACTTTTGCCTCAGCGATTTATTTTGAATTAAAGCGCTAAGTTGTTTATACCAATCTTTTTCGTCTCCAATCAAAATTCCATTTACATTATTTTGAATTATTTCGCTGTTTACACCTACATTACTCATGATAGTGGCTACACCGCAAGCCATATAAGTTAATCCTTTGAGTCCGCATTTACCTTTGGCCCAATCATTATCGGGTAGGGGCATTAATCCAATATCTATTGCATTCAGTTCTTGCACTTCATTTTCTTCCTTCCAGATAACCGATTCGATTTCAAGTTCGGGATGACTATATTTAGTTTGCGCAATTATTTTAAAATAAATTTGATCATTAAATTCTTGTTTCAGTTTTTTTAAAATTGGGATTAAAGTTTCAAAATGTTTAATGGTGCTTATACTCCCGCTCCAGCCAATACATATTTTTTCTTTATATCTTAATTCAGGCATGGGTTTATGAATATGGCAATCTACAGTGGTAGGAATGATCCGGGTATTTGGATTGTGCGATTTTGCTTTTTCAGCCAGATACTTATTTCCGGCAATTACCAAATGTGCATATTTTATATTATCAAAAAACTTTTCGGGCTTTTTCAGCCAGGCCCATTTTTTATTTCCGGGACTAGTATCTGTTAACCAAATACTGTCATCAAAATCAAAAATAACTTTTGCTCCACTTTCAAAAGCTTTTTTTTCGAATTTGGAGTTACCCAAAAAATTAGCTTCTCGCTGAATAAAAATAATATCGTAGCGGTGAAAATTATTAACATCTTTTTTGCGCTGCAATATAGAATTGAAGATTATTTTTGATTTAGTAATGGAATTTCCGGCGCTGTAAAATAATAAATCATCTTGTTCATTTAATAAATAAGACCAAGTAAAATTAAACCCCTGACTTTCTAAAAACGGCAGATATTGTTCAAAACGGTAACGCTGCGATGGAGAGCGCTTTGGGCGGAGAGCGCAAAGAATAAGAACCTGAGGCATGAATTTTTACTATTACGAAAGCTTTTTAATTAATTAAGTACTTCCAAATTTAAATCCCAGCGTTGATTTACTTCCGGTATTTTCGATTTGCAAATGTGAAACGTCTTCCAGCGTAAGTATAACTAAGTCTTCTTTCTTACGTTCTGCAGCAGGTATTCCGGCCAAACGTAAATTTTGTTTCATTACCACATCGCCCACAATTTGTCGTGCTGAACGCGCATTACCAAAAAAGGCATCTCGGTTATCATATAAAGCGGTTAAATAATTTCTCAAATGCGATTCTGCTTCCGGCGTTGGGGTTAAAGTTTCTTTCTTCAGCAAATTACGGGTAATTTCCCACAACTGTTCAGGTTTATAATCATCAAAAACAAAAGTTTTATCGAAGCGTGATTTAAAGCCGGGATTACTTTCAATAAACACATGAATATTTTCGGTATAGCCGGCAACAATAACCCCAAATTTCCCCCGCTGATCTTCCATGCGTTTTAAGATTACTTGAATGGCTTCTTGTCCGAAATCATTTCCACCTCCTTTATTTGCCAAAGCGTAGGCTTCATCAATAAATAAAATTCCGCCCATGGCTTCTTCAATTTTTTCGGCAGTTTTTGTGGCGGTTTGTCCTACATACCCCGCTACCAAACCTTCACGATCTACTTCTACCACGTGTCCTCTTTCTAAAACGCCGAGTGCTTTGTAAATTTTAGCGATGATTCGCGCAACTGTAGTTTTGCCTGTACCCGGATTACCCGTGAAAACGGAGTGCAAAGAAAATTTATTCACCACATCTTTACCGGTTTCATTGTAAAAACGAATTAATTTAACGAGTTCCTGCAAATCTTTTTTCACTTTATCCATGCCCACTAATTCATTCAATTCGGCTAAGGCTTCATTTAATTGTTTATCGTTTATACTGAGTTTTAATTTTTTCTTTTGTTCAGTTAAAAATACCGATTGTAAATCTTCGAGAGTGATGGTGCTTAATTCCTCATTATTTAAGTCATTAAGATTACTCAGTTTCATTAAGCGCAAGCCCATATCTTGTTTGGCTTCATCCACCACTGCATTTACAAAACGTGCGTTTCCGAAATTTTCATCACGCACTCTATAAGCCTCAGTTAATTGTTCTTTTAAATATTCATCCGCTTCGGGCGAAAAGCTTACTTGTTTTTTATTCGCGGAATATTGTGCTATGGCATATAATTCTTCCGGCAGGTAATCATCAAAGTGGAAATATTGGGTGAAGCGGGATTTAAGTCCGGGATTAGATTCAATAAAACTGCGCATTTGTTTGGGGTATCCGGCTCCTATGATGGCTATATCTCCTTTACCATCGCTCATTTCTTTCAATAAAATTTCAATTACTTCTTTGCCAAAATCTTTACTGTCATCATCCGAACGAGCCAAGGAATAAGCTTCATCAATAAATAATATTCCACCTCTTGCACTATCAATCATTTTTTTGGTTTTAGGTGCTGTTTGTCCGATATACTCACCTACCAAAGCCGCGCGATCTACTTCAACTACATGACCCTTCGAAAGCAAGCCCATTTTGTGATAAATTTTACCGAGCATATTTACCACGGTTGTTTTTCCAGTACCCGGATTGCCGGTAAAAATGCTGTGTAAACTTAATTTAGAAGAATCTTCAAAACCTTTTTCTTTGCGGAGTTTAGTAAAGTTTAAGTAAGTAATATTTTCTCGAATAGATTTTTTGACACTGTCTAATCCAATGAGGGCATCCAATTGAGCCAATAATTCATCCAGGGTTTGTTTATCTTGCAGTTCATCCGCTACTGTTTTTGTAGCAACCCCCGAAGATCCGGCGGTTATGGCTTGTTCAATGGTTTTGATTAACGGATTTTCTCCTTCAATCACAGCGTCACCGCATTCAAAAGTAGTGGCGCCAATGAGTACATCATTAAAAACAACTTCTACTAAATACTTATCATCAATCCAAATTCCGCCGGTTTCCGATCCCCAGGCTTTTTCAAAGGTGTAGGTAAAATCTTTTTTATTGGCATCAACAAATCCGGTTTGCTGTAAGGATGCTTTATGTTGTCCGGCATCATCATAAAAGTTGATGAACATTTCATAATGATAATCGAGTTGAGAAATGTTTTTAAATTTTACTTCTGTCCAAATATAACGCGTATCTTTTTTGCTGAAGGTTTTCAGGTATTTACGATTCCGTTCCTGCCATCCGTTTTTATTACTCTCATACAACTTAATGTGTTCTACTTCAAAATAAGGATTGGAATTATTACTTACCAAGCCAACTTCGTTTACGTGAAAAACTTGCTCGCCAATAAAAACATCATCTATATAGGCCATCCACTTATAGCTTCCTTTTTTCCAGAATTCTCCCTTATTTTCCACGCCCCAACCATCACGCAGGTAAAAAATATTCTCTTCTTTTTTTACTTCAATATTTAATTCGCGATTGCAAATTTCTTCTTTACCTTTTAAATCGGTGCATTTCAGATTTACTTTAGCCTTCCAATCTTCCTCATCAAATAATTTATTGTAAATTGATAATTCAACTCGTATATAATCTATTTCAGCTTTATCAAATGAAACACGGTAGCGTTTTAAATTGTTGGCCATCCACTCATTGTTGCAAAAAGTAAGCAGGCCTTTAAATTTGTATCTTTTCTCCATAACAATACTAATATCATAAAAATATCAAATTACAGGGAAAAAAAGAAGTGTTGTTGAAAGAACTTTGCTTTTAACTTAATATAAGGCCGTTAGCTTTTAAATTAAATCAGGAACAGATTGATTATTCCTGAAAATTAAAGTAAAAGTGTAATTTTGTGGGCTTGAATTTTAGCTTTGACATAATTGAGATACTAAAAGTAACCATGGTGCTTTTTGCCGTTATTGATGTAATTGGTTCAATACCTATCATCCTTAACCTGAAAGAAAAAGCCGGAAGTATTGATGCTTTTAAAGCTTCGTGGGTATCCTTATTAATCATGATTTTATTTTTGTTTGTCGGAAATTCCATTTTAGATATTATTGGTATTAAAGTGCAGGATTTTGCCATTGCCGGTTCTTTTGTTTTGTTTTTTATTGCACTGGAAATGATATTGGGCATAAAAATTTCAAAAGAAGAAGCTCCGGCCACAGCCTCGGTTGTACCGCTTGCTTTTCCGTTAATTGCCGGAACCGGTACTTTAACCACTTTACTTTCCATTCGGGCGGAATATAATATTCTTTCCATAATTATAGCCATTATTATTAATGTGGGTATAGTATATGTGGTTTTGAAAAAACTACATGTTTTAGAAAGGATTTTAGGAGTAGGGGGCATTGCCATACTCAAAAAAGTGTTTGGCGTTATTTTATTAGCCCTGGCGATTAAACTTTTTAGAACTAATACCGGTTTGTAAAGGTTTCCATAAACGTATGTGTGTTTGAAAAATAAATTAAGTGATTTTTCTTTAAAAAGTAATATACAAAATTGCATATCTTAGTAAGATGAGACAGGCAATAATATTAATTATTTTTTTGATTGGATTAATCGGTGCAACACAGGCGCAATCTTTTATTCGTTCTGAATTAAGCACAACCTTAACTACTCCTTGGGAGCTTACTTATGGCCCTGATAATTATTTATGGATAACCGAAGCAGGTGGTGTTGTTTCCAAAGTTGATCCGGCAAACGGAAATAAAACAATTGTATATACGGCTTCCGATTATTTTAATGGTGATGTTTCAGAAAAATTGGCTTTGTGCCATCAGCCGGATATTCAAAAGGGCACTTTAGGCTTGGCACTACACCCTCAATTTTTAAATCCTGCTACAGCTTTTATTTATTTTGTTCATTCTTATAACAGTAATACGCTTACTCCTTCTACAAAATTTAAAATACGCCGTTTAAAATGGGATCATGGAACTTCTCAGGTAGTAAGTGATACCACAATAGTAAATGATCTCCCAAATGGGTATGATCATATTGGTGGTCGTTTGCTTGCTGTAAGGCAAGGCACTAACGATTATTTGATTTTTAGTACAGGAGATAACGGAATATCAGAAGTAAATGCCCCCACTTGTTATACGCCACAAATTAACAACCCAAATAATTATGTGCAGGATGTGAATTATAAAAACGGCAAAATACATCGTTTTAATTTAGATGGGAGTATACCGATTGATAATCCGGTTTCCGGAAATTCCATGTACACACGTGGTCATAGAAATCCTCAAGGATTGGCCTATAATCCATCTACCGGAATTTTATATGAAATAGAACACGGCGACAGAACGGATGATGAAATAAATATTTTAGAAAAGGGAAAGAATTATGGATGGAAAAATGTACGGGGTTATCATGCCGACAATAATTATCCCGGTGAATCTGCATTTGTAAGTTCCTATACACTTACCCCGGGCATCAACGGTGATGGATTAAAAGAAGCTTTTTATTCGTGGTGCGCAACTTCACAACCTACTACGTCCGTTTATGCGGATTGGTGTACCGTGGCCCCATCGGATGGAATATATTATAATAGTAGCGGTATTCCGGGTTGGAACAATAGCATTTTGGTGGTTACTTTAAAAAACGGACTAACTACAGATATGGAAATGTATAAGTTTCAACTTTCAATAGATGGAATGTCACTAGTGCCAAGTACAACCTTAAATCCAAATCCGAGCAAATTTTTTGGCGCTGATCAAGCTCAAAATGGTAGATTAAGAGATATAGCCTATTCAACGGATGGTAAAAAGATATATTTGATTAATAATGGCGGAGCTGATAGAGATAAAATAAGTGTTTATACACTGGATCCAAATCCCGGTTTTAATGAGCTTGAAATTTTAAATCAAGCCTTGCGTTGTTATCCGAATCCGGTAAGCGAACAATTAAGTATTAGGTGTAGTTATCCAATACATGAAATAAAAGTTGTAGATCTTATGGGGAGATCAATTTATTCGAGTATGCGGGAATTTGATTCAATAAATACTACAGGTTTTGGGCAAGGCACCTATCTTTTATCGGTTAAATTAGAGAATGGTGGCGTACTACATAAACGATTTATGGTAATGAGCAGGTAGTTTAAAGTCAGGGCTTATATTTCAGTAAATTTTATTTCTTAAATCATTTGTTTTTGCCAACTTTGCACTCATTAATTATGAAGCGTCAGAAAGTAAAAACAATATTAAATTTAAATCCCGAAAATCAGGAAGTGCTGGTTAAAGGTTGGGTTAGAACATTCAGAAGCAATCGTTTTATTGCGTTGAATGATGGATCAACTTTACATAATTTACAAGCTGTAGTTGATTTTGAAAATACGGCAGAAGAAATATTAAAAAGAATTACTACCGGTGCTGCCATTGCTGTGCAAGGTAAATTAATTGCCTCCCAGGGAAAAGGACAGAAGGTGGAATTGATGGTGGATAAAATTGAAATTTTAGGAGACAGTGATCCGGAGAAATTTCCTTTACAACCTAAAAAACATAGTTTGGAATTTTTACGAGAAATTGCACATCTGCGTTTCCGCACAAACACTTTTGGTGCTGTTTTCAGAGTAAGAAATAGTTTGGCGTTTGCGGTACATAAATTTTTCAGAGAAAAAGATTTTGTTTACATCCATACACCCATTATTACCAGTTCAGATGCTGAAGGTGCAGGGGAAATGTTTCACGTTACCAATTTTGATATTGCTAATCCTCCTAAAAATGAACAAGGGGAAATTGATTACAAAGAAGATTTTTTTGGGAAAGCAACTAACTTAACGGTAAGCGGTCAGTTGGAAGGTGAGTTGGCAGCCATGGCATTAAGTGATATTTATACATTCGGTCCAACTTTTAGAGCTGAAAACAGCAATACCACGCGTCACCTCGCCGAGTTTTGGATGATAGAACCCGAAATGGCTTTTTATGATTTAAATGACAACATGGATTTAGCAGAGGAAATGCTAAAGTATGTGATTTCTTATGCCTTGCAAAAAAATGGAGATGACATTGAAATGCTGGCGCAAAGATTAAAAGAAGAAGAAAGTCAAAAACCGCAAAACGAAAGAAGTGAATTGGGTTTAATAGAAAAGTTAAAGTTTTGTTTAGAAAATAAATTTGAGCGAATTACCTACACGGAAGCAGTAGATATTTTAAGAGAAAGTAATCATAACAAGAAAAAGAAATTTCAATATTTAGTGGGGGAATGGGGCGTTGATTTGCAAAGTGAACATGAACGTTATTTGGTAGAAAAACATTTTAAAAAGCCGGTAATTTTAACAGATTATCCAAAAAACATTAAAGCATTTTATATGCGTCAGAATGATGATGGAAAAACCGTGCGGGCCATGGATATTTTATTTCCCGGAATCGGGGAAATGGTAGGGGGGAGTCAGCGTGAAGAGCGATTAGATAAACTGGTTACGCGTATGCAAGAGATGGGTATACCTCCTGAAGAATTAGATTGGTATTTAGATACGCGACGCTTTGGAGCCTGTGAGCATGCAGGTTTCGGATTAGGATTTGAACGTTTGGTTTTATTTGTAACCGGTATGACCAATATTCGCGATGTGATTCCATTTCCGCGTACACCAAAAAATTGTGAGTTTTAATTTTTGCATGCGCAAAGTCATTTTAATTATCTGCATTTTCTTTAGCACGTTTTTTGCACGGGCCGGATTATTCAGGGCCTATTACCTCAATAGTTCCGGAGATAGTGTGTTCGGTAAAATAGAAGTAAAAGCCATGAAGTTTTTTGAAGACTCGGCAAACTTTTATGAACTTCAATATGGTTTGTTATTTGTAGCTAAAGAGGGAAAAGTAATATACATCAAACCATCGGCTAATATTAAAGAAGTGGGATTTTGGTTTGGAGGAAAATTAAATAAAATGCATTGCCTGAAAAGAAAAGAGGCTGTTGGTTCTATTTTAGTGCGAAAGAAAAAATATATTTTTTTAGCTGTGGCTTTAAATGGTCCTATTAGTGTATATCCATTAATGCATCGTAAATTATTTGGCTGGTTGGGTTATTTTGGAGATATCAGTTTTTACAACAAACACGATGAAAAACACATCAGGTGGAATTTAAGAAGGAACACCAATGATTTTGTGGAATTTGCAGGTATGTGCAGGGAAGCTTCTGAATCGGCAAAAAAAAGCGGCATCTTTACTTTAGATGACGCCTTTGCATTTGTATATACCTATAACAAATACTGTTCTTATTAAATTAATTTAAATTTATCAGCATCCAGCCCGGCCGGAAAATTTTTTCGGAATTTATCGAGTTCATTCTTTTTTAATTCAACAGTACAAATTCCGGGCGCTCCGTTTTTAAATTTTGCAAGCGAAATTCCCTTTGCGTCTATTACAGTACTATTGCCGCTGTATTCAATTCCATTTCCATCTTTCCCAATTCTGTTCACGCCGGCAACGAAACATTGATTTTCAATGGCACGGGCTATTAATAATTGCTCCCAAGGGTAAGCTCTGGCTTTAGGCCAATTGGCCACATAAATCAAAACATCATAGTCCCAACTTCCTTTTTCAGTGAATTTATTTCTGCTCCAAACCGGAAAACGTAAATCATAACAAACTAGCGGGCAGATTTTCCATTTTCCGATTTTAATAATTAGTTTATTTTTTCCGGCAGTATATTCTTGATCTTCTCCGGCCATTCTAAATAAATGGCGTTTGTCGTAGTGTTGATGTTTTCCGTTTGGGTAGGCAACATATAATCTGTTATAATATTTGTTTTTTTCTTTTATCGCTACACTACCCATTAAAACTGTTTTTTTCTTTTTCGCCTCTGCCAACATCCATAAAAGTGTACTTCCGTTTTCCTCTGCTTGTTTTTTTGGATTCATGGTAAAACCGGTGGTAAACATTTCAGGCAAAACAATTAAATCTGTTTTTGATTTGATGGAAGCAATTAATTGATGGAAGTGAATTAAATTAGCTACCTGGTCTTCCCAGTAAATTTTGGATTGAATTAAACTTATTTTCATTGACAATATTTTTGAAATGCGGTAACGGCGGGTTTATAATTATTTTGCGCAGCTATTTTTAAATCAGCACAGGGATTTTCTTTTAAATTCACTTTTACTACACCTCTCCAATAATAAGCTTCAATATAATTTTTATTTAAAATTAAACATTTATCTAAATCCAACTTGCATTTCGAAAAATCTTGCATTTTACCATAGGCAATCCCTCGTTTAAAATAAAAATCAGGTTCATCAGCGTCTCCTTGAATGCAAAGGTCATAAACAGAAATCGCTTTTTCGAGTTGATTCATTTCATTATAACAATTAGCTAAAATAAAAAGTGCTTTTGCGTTATTAGGTTCACTTTTTAAAACATATTCAGCATCGCTGATTGCTTTGGCTATGTCCATTTTATTGTAATAGGCTGAAGCGCGACCGATATAGGATTTAGTATTTTCTTTTAGTTTTATGGCTTGATTAAAACTTTTTATGGCCTCATCACTTTTATTTAGTTTCAACAACACCAAACCCAGATTATAGTAACCTTTGTAATTTTTTTCATTCACACGTACCGCTTCGGTCAGATATTGTAAGGCTTCGGTATCTTTATTTAACATCATCTTTTCAGTACCCAAACTGTTTAAAGCAACAAAAGATTCGGGATATTTTTTTACGACATCCGTGTATAAATTTTCTGCACTGCTCCATATACGCATGCGTGAAAAACTTATTATGGGCAGAATAATGATTAGTAAAATCGAACTATATTTTAAAACGCGCTCTTTTTGTGCAATACAATAAACCGGCAATAAACTAAAGAAAAATAAGGCCATGTACATATAACGGTCGGCATAGAGTGATTCGCCAAAAGGTATAAATTGTAAAACCAGTATTAAATTAATAAGTGGTAAACTAATGAGCGCGAATAGTTTAAATGATTTCTTGTAAAATAAATAACTTAATAAAATAATGACAGCGCTAAAGAAGGTGATTCCGCTTATTAATATAAACGAATTAAATTCAGGATAAGGATGTAAGGCCGATAAGCCAATGGGAAAAGTGAAAAAGCCGATATATTTTAATAATGCAAATCCGCCAAAAGCAAAACGCTGGTAGTAAGGAAAAGCATGCGAATAATTAATGAATAAATCAGCACTTTGTGTTTTCATATTGATGATACCAAATATTATTGCAATAATTAGAAACGGAATTTTATGCAAAACATATTTTAGTTTAAAATCATTGTTTTGAAAAATATCCAATGCAATAAATAGAAGTGGTAAAATAACGGCTGAAGGTTTACTTAAACAGGCCAGAAGAAAAAATAAAAAAACTTTTAAGTATTTGCTTTGCGAGCTGCTTTCAATAGGGTTCAAATAAGCATGTATGGAAAGAAAAGCAAAAAATACCCAGAGTACATTTTTCAATTCACTTATCCAGCCTACACTTTCAATTTGTAGGGGATGTAAAAGAAATAAAATGGCAATTACATTTGCCGGACCTTTGTTTTTAAAAAGAATAAGCCCAATTCGAAAAGCTAAAACCCCATTCAATAAATGAATCAGAATATTGAAAAGGTGATGTCCGCCTACGTTTGTTCCTGCCAATTTCCAATTCAGGGCATGAAAAAACATGGTGAGCGGAATGTAATTACCTACATAGTGACTGGAAAAAAAAGCAAAAAGGTTAAAACTGCGTACATCCTTGTTTTTAAATACCATTTCGGGGTCGTCCCAACTAATTGCCGGGAAATTCAAAAACTGCAAATACAATAGCAAAGTAATGCAAACTGCAATTATCACTATAAAATGTTCATTAATTATGTTATGGCGGCTTAATTTCAACTAAGCAAAAATAGTATTTTTAAACAGTGATTAAATTGTCGGTTGTAATAATAACCTTCAATGAGGAAAAAAACATTGAACGTTGCCTGCTTTCTGTAAAGGAAGTGGCTGATGAAATAGTGGTTTTAGACTCTTTTAGTGCCGATAAAACAGAAGAGATTTGTAAAAAGCACGGTGTTCGGTTTGTGCAACAAGCTTTTGATGGGCATATTGAACAAAAAAACCGGGCAATAACCTATAGCTCACATAATCACGTACTTTCCCTGGATGCAGACGAAGCCTTAGACAAGCAATTAATAGAATCGATTAAAAAAATTAAGCTGGATTTTAAAAAGGACGGGTATTATATGAACCGTTTAACCAATTATTGCGGGCATTGGGTTAAACATTGTGGCTGGTATCCGGATAAGAAGTTAAGATTGTGGGATAAAAGTAAGGGCGCGTGGACCGGAATGAATCCCCACGATCGATACGAATTGTTTAATGGTGATGAGCATACCGGATTTTTAAAAGGTGATATTTTACATTATAGTTATTATACGATTGAGGATCACTATAAGCAGGTAGATTATTTCACCTCAATTGCCGCCAAAGCTTATTTAGCCAAAGGAAAAAATGCGGCTTTTTATAAACTTTTTGTTAATCCAATTGCAAAGTTTATTGATCATTATGTTTTGCATTTGGGATTTTTAGATGGATTGGCCGGATATCGAATTTCAAAAATTTCAGCTTATGCCACTTATTTAAAATATAAAAAAATCAGGAGTTTGTATAGTGGAAAATAAACCGGTTTACATCATAAGCAGAACAGATAGTATCGGCGATGTTATATTAACCTTGCCCATGTTAGGCCTTTTAAAAAAAAATTGTCCGGCCTGTAAAATCATTTTTTTAGGTAAACGTTATACAGAAGATGTAGTACTGGCCAGTGAACATGTGGATGAGTTTTTGGATTATAACGAGATTGAAAAAAAAGATATTCAAAATCAAATTGAAGCATTACAATCTTATAAAGCAACGCATTTCATTCATGTTTTTCCTGTAAAATCAATAGCCTTACTTGCCAAAAAAGCAAAAATTCAAAATCGAATAGGTACAACTAATCGTTTGTATCATTGGACAACTTGTAATCGGCTTATCTCGCTTTCTCGAAAAAATTCTGATTTACATGAGACCCAATTGAATATTAAATTACTGGAAAAGATTATTGAAAGTACAGAGGTGAGCCTAAATGAAATTCCGAATTTGTATGGATTTACGAAGCTCAAATCTTTTGAACATGAAAGCCTGAGTTTACCTACAAAAGATAAATTTAATATTATTATTCACCCCAAATCGAAAGGAAGTGCTTTGGAATGGGGATTAGAGAATTTTAAAAAATTAATTGATTTATTGCCATCCGAAAAATATCGAGTTTTTATTAGTGGAACTGCAGATGATGAATTAGCTATGAAGGAATTTATTTTAGATAATCCAAAGGCCATAAACATAAGCGGTAAACTTTCATTACAACAATTTATTCCGTTTATCAAGGCTTGTGATGCATTAGTGGCTGCAAGCACCGGGCCTTTGCATATTGCTTCGGCAGTAGGAATAAAAGCTATTGGATTATTTTCATCTCGCCGACCAATTCATCCGGGTCGATGGAAGCCAGTAGGAATAAATTCGCATGCTTTGGTATTTGATCCAAATTGCGTTACCTGTGCAAAGGGTAAATATTGTGAATGCATTAAACAAATAAATCCGCAACAAGTGGTAAATTTACTGGAGAATAAATGAAGGAGTTTAAAGATAAAGTTGTTTGGATAACGGGTGCCTCTTCCGGCATTGGTGAAGCTTTGGCCATTGATTTAGCTAAAAAAGGATGTAGATTGATTCTTTCGGCACGCAGGGAGAATGAACTAAAAAGAGTAGGGGAGAATACCAAATTACCTCCGTTGGATTTGATGATATTACCGCTTGATTTAATAAACACATCAAACGCAAGTGCATGGGTAGCTCAAATTATAAATCATTTCGGCAGAATAGATATACTGATTAATAATGGTGGAATGAGTCAACGAAGTTCTCTACTGGAAACTACGGTTGAAATAGAAAGAGAATTGATGGAAGTAAATTATTTTGCGCAAGTAAATATAGCTAAAGCTGTATTGCCATATATGATTAAACAAAAAAGCGGATCAATTGTGGTGATAAGTAGTATAGTTGGGAAATTCGGATTCTATTTAAGATCATCGTATAGTGCGGCAAAACATGCTTTGCATGGTTATTTTGAATCTTTAAGACTAGAGAATGAAAATAAAGGAATAAAAGTAATGATGGTTTGTCCGGGTAAAATAAAAACTTCTGTTTCCTTAAATGCAGTAATAGCCGACGGAAATAAACACAATCAAATGGATCCGAGTCATGAAAATAGCATGAGTGCAGAACAGTGTGCGGCTATAATAATAGAAGGCATAATAAATAATAAACATGAAATTTTTGTGGGCGGTAAGGAATTACTAATGATTAAAATTAAAAGATTTTTTCCGACCTGGTTTTCAAAATTAATAAGGAAACAAAGTCCTTATTAAACTATTTCAGCATTAAATAAAATTGCAAAATTCTTTTTAAGTTTTTCTTTCACTTCCTGTATATTCAATTCTCTTCCCAATTCAGCTTTCATACTGGTTACTTTTTTATTAGTAATTCCACAAGGAATAATATTATTGAAGTAGTTTAAATCGGTATTGATGTTAAATCCCCAACCGTGCATGGTTACCCAACGGCTGCATCGCACGCCCATGGCACAAATTTTACGAGCCTGTAATGGATTTCCCGAATCAATCCAAACACCGGTTTCGCCCGGGCTTCGTTCACTCTTTATTCCATACTCTTCTAATGTAACAATTATAGTTTCTTCTAATAATCTCAAATACTTATGTATATCCGTAAAAAAATTATCTAAGTCAAGTATAGGATAAGCAACCAATTGTCCGGGACCATGATAAGTGATATCTCCGCCTCTGTTTATTTTATGGTATTCGGCGCTTTTTTCTCGCAGTTGTAATTCATTTAGCAATAGGTTTTTTTCATCCCCACTTTTACCTAAAGTGTAAACATGCGGGTGTTCCACAAAAAGTAAATAATTTGGAGTGGTGATTTTTTCTTCTTCTGCTAAATCTCTATTTAAGGTTTTAATTCGAACAACCTCTTCAAACAATTCCTCTTGGTAATTCCAGCATTCCGAATAGTTCATTAAACCAAGATCGCGAAATATGATCTTATTATTTTTCAAATTTAATCTGATTAGTAAATCAGAATTTAGAAAGTTCTGATTTTAAATGGTTGATTACGTTTACTTCAACCGGGTCAATAGCACGAATGTCGGCAATGTAACAACTAATCCAATCCCCAATATTAATTAAGTATAAAAACTGTTCCAATTTACTTTCGCCTTTTGCTTCAATGTCTATTACTCCCGAAGAATATTTTTCAAATATGGGTTTGCAAATTTCATATCTTTTCTTTGTTCGCTTATAATCAAATGAAGTATGAAATGTAAGTACAGCTAAATTATCATTCTTGGTAGTCCATCCTACTAATTCATTATGATTCATTTCAGGAAAAACATGATGCCAGCACAACATTTTACTATTTTCATTTATTTGTTGTCTGAAACGAACAGAAACGCCCTCGCAAGATCCTAAGGAGTATATAACCGGAATTTTATTAGAGATTTTTGATGCTATTTGTTGCGCCTTTGTTTTGATGTTGTTTTTTTCTTGATCTAATAAGTGAATAGCTTTTTTTAAATCTGATAGTAAACTATTTGAGGCAAACCCTTTGGCTATAAATATTTTTATTAATTGAATTAAAGAATAACCTATACAAGAACGAGGAGGATTACCGCCCGGAATTATAATGTGATCTAATTGATGTTGTTTTGCCAATTCATATACTTTTCCTCCGCTACATACACAAACAATTTGCGCCTTTTTTTCCAAAGCTTGTTGCATGGCTTGTAAAGTTTCTTCTGTATTCCCCGAATAGCTTGAGATAATTACTAAAGTATTAGGGCCAGTGAAGGCCGGTAAAAAATAATCTTTATTAATTATGACCGGAACAGTACAGCTATCTGAAATCAGTTCTGATAGTATTGTACCTCCAATTCCGGAGCCACCTAATCCGCTAATAATGATTTGATGAATGTTTTCAGACTTACTTATAATAGCTTGGTTAGCTATAGTCAAACCTTCATTCAATTGATCAACGAAACTTTCTACAAGTTCTTTCATGTTGCAAAAGTAATAGAATAAATCCTTTTCTTATTTAATTTGTAATTTGTTCTCGTCTATTAAAGCTTTCACCTTTAATATGCCAACCATGCTTAATGAATCAGTTATCTCACCATTCATAACCATCTCATAAGCTTTCTGAAAAGGAACTTTCATAATTTTCAAATCCTCATTTTCATCTGGTTCAGCTATTCCTTCAGTTAAATCTGTTGCTAAGTATATGTGACTATATTCATCACTCACCGAATTGCTGGTGTGCATATTACAAATTAACTCGTAACTCATTGCTGTTAAGCCTGTTTCCTCTTTAAGTTCTCTTTTTGCGGACTCCAAAGGATCGGTATTTAAAGGGCCTCCGCCTTCAATTATTTCCCAACTATATGCGTTTAAAGGGTAGCGCCACTGCCCTACAAGCCACGTATTTAGCTGATTATCAATAGGTATGATGCCAATTGCCAGATTTTTAAAATGCACCGTACCATAAACACCTTGCGTTCCGGAAGGGGTAATTACATCATGTTTTTCTACTTTAATCCAAGGCGTTTCAAGTTTTATTTCACTTTTAAGTGTTTTCCAGGGATTAATTGGTCGTACTTCAGTCATTGAAAGTCTAAATTAACTCTTTTATTGCATAGTTTCACACACCCATTCTGTTGATTAAGTCCTTAATTTAACTTATTTTAGTAACCAATTACTCTTTAGCTTCGTAATAGTTTAGCATGAGGTTCAGGCTTATTTTAATTTTCTCTATTCTTTTTGCGTTTGTTAAAGCACAGCAAACGGGTTCTTTTAATTCAAACCCCTCATGCGCTACATGGACGGTTATAAAACCGAGTTGTAGCCCGGGATGTGATGCCAAAATTATTTTAACGATTGCTCAACCTTCTTGTTTTGCCGGCGGTCCTTACACTTTACCTTACAGTATAGCTATTGCGCCCAGTGGAACTTGCCCTTTACCAACCGGTAGCGGTACTTATAACCCCGGCACGTATACCATCAGTACTGATGCTTGTGCTTGTTTGGGTTTATATTTCATTTCAATTACCGACAATAGTGCAACATTATTTGATTTCGCGAATGTACCGGTGAATCAACCGAGTATTCAAAGAACTCCGGGAACTTTAGGTACTGTCACATGCGCTCCACCTGTTGCTTGTAATGGGTCAGTTAGCCAGATATATTTTAATGCTACTGCCCCTTATAATTTCACAGTTACTCCACCTTCAGGAGCACCAATTAACACAGTTTCTAATGGCCCATTAACCAATACGGGATTGTGTGCGGGTATAATGACTGTTAACGTTTTGGATGCCCAGGGTTGCACGGCAACTTTCACAAATAACATCCCGGGTCCGGCTGCTTTTAATTGGGGATCATCCACCCAAAGTGTAACTTGTTTTGGATTTTGTGACGGTGCTGCAGTTGTGTCTCCTACAGGGGGAACATCGGGATATACAATAAATTGGAGTACAGGTGCAACAAGTGTTATTGCCGCAGGTCAAACCGCATCCATCACCGGATTGTGCGCAAACGCAATAATTAGTGCGTCTGTTACCGATGCAAACGGTTGCGTTTACCCTCCCTTTACCACAACAATTACCGGCCCCCCTCAATTAACAGTAACCTCAAACGCAACCATGGTATCGTGTCCTGGAGGAACAAACGGCGCCATATCGCTAACCGTTAGTGGGGGAATTGCCCCTTACAATTTCACATGGACGCCAGGCCCCGGCGCCAATTCACCTAGCATTACTGGTTTAGGTGTAGGAGGACAAACAGTTACAATTTCTAATAATGGTGGACTATGTACAACCACCTTAGGATTTAATATTACAGGTCCAAATGCCTGGACAATAAATCCTGTTGTCACACATGTACAATGTAATGGTTTGGCAAATGGCTCGGCATCATTAGGTGTAGACCCCGCCAGTGGAAATGGAGGCCCATTTCAATATACTTGGTCGCCTGTACCTGGAGGCGGACAAGGTACTGGAACGGTTACCGGGTTAACAGCACAAAATTATACAGCGGTGATAGCAGATATTACCGGTTGTACAACCTTAGCGATTATTTCTGTTACAGCTCCTCCGGCATATACGGTTGCAGTTACTACGCAGTCATTATTATGTTTTAATGTTTGTACAGGAGGTGCCTCAGTAACAGTTTCGGGTGGTACCGGACCTTATTCATTTACCTGGAATCCTAATCCTCCGGCAGGACAGGGAACCGGAACAATTTCCAATTCATGTGCTAATTCTTATACAGTAAATATTTTAGATGCTCAAGGTTGTCCAACAAGTACAACTGTTGTAATTACGCAACCTTCTAGTATTACGCCAAATGTTTCATCATCATCAATCACCTGTGCCGGTGCTTGTAACGGGGTAATCACGGCCTCTCCAAGCGGTGGAAATTCGCCTTATACTTATACTTTGTTATTGCCCGGCGGAGGCACAACTACAGCCGGCCCAAGTTTGACCGCATCGTTAACAGGATTGTGCGTAGGAATTCACACTTTAATTATTGGAGGAACCACGGGTTGTACACAAAGCTTTACTTTTAATATTCAAGAACCAAACCCTTTAATTGCAAATATTGTATCAACTTCGGTAACTTGTTTTAATGGTTGTAATGGAACGGTAGCCGGAAATGTTATAGGCGGAAGTCCGGGTTATTCTTTTTTATGGACTACTCCAACAGGAACGGCCTCAGGTCCGGCGCTAGCTGGCCAATGTGCTGGTAATTATACTCTAATTGTTACAGATGCCAATAGTTGTACTGCAACAGCAACAGCTACATTGGCAGAACCTACACAAATTACAGTAACAATTACACCAACTAATCCGAGTTGCAATGGTAATTGCAATGGAATATTAAATGCAAATGTAGGAGGTGGTACGCCGGGATATACGCTTTCTTGGTCAAATGGATTCATAGGAAATCCAAATATTAACCTTTGTGCAGGAAATTATACGCTTACCGTAAATGATGCAAATAATTGTACAGTTGCAGTTACGCAATCACTTACAAATCCCCCAAATATTACAATAACTGTCAATACCTCTAGCCCAAGTTGTGCAGGAGGTTGTAATGGCTCTGCAACAATAACGCCTTCTGGAGGAACTCCGGGTTATACAATCCAATGTAATGTGCCACCACTCGTTTCAAATACAACGGGAATAATTTCCGGATTGTGTACAGGGAATTATATCGCCACAGTCATTGATGCAAATAACTGTAGCCAACCTGTCGTATTCAGTATTAATAATCCGCCTGCTTTAAGTATAGTTGTAAATAGTGTTCAAACAAGTTGTAATGCATGTACAGGTGGAGCAACAATTACGCCTTCAGGTGGAACTCCAACTTACGCCATTGTATGGACTAACACTTTAGGCGCAACAGTAGGAACAACTTCTGCAATGACAGGTCTTTGTCCGGGAAATTATACAGTAACGGTTACGGATGTTGCAGGGTGTATTGCAACTGCAAATATTTTAATTCTCCAAACAGTGAATGTTTCCATTGCAATTGCTGGATCCGGAATTTTATGTTTTAATGCATGTACAGGAACAGCTGTAGCAACTCCTACAGGTGGTAGTGCCCCTTATAATTTTACATGGACACCTTCGGGTCAAAATACACAAACCGCAACAGGCCTTTGCGCCGGAGTTCATACGGTTTTAGTAACAGATCAGTTCTTATGTTCTAATACTGCCACAATTAATTTTGTGAATCCTCCAGATATAATAGTTGCCACTTCACAAACTAACATTCCATGTGCTGGATTTTGCAATGGCGCAATTTCAGCAACAGCCTCTGGTGGAACGGGCGTTCTTACCTATTCATGGCTTCCGGGCGGACAAAGTACTTCTTCAATAACTAACCTGTGTGTTGGCGGATACACACTTATTGTATTCGATGCGAATAATTGTTCTAAGCAATTTACTTTTGATATAGTTTCTAATCCTTCTATCACTGCAACTTTTACTGCTACAAGTCCAACCGGTTGCGGTGTTTCGAATGGAAGTATTTGTGTAACCGCAAGTGGCGGTAATGGCGGACCCTATACTTATACCTGGACACCCGGGGTGAGTAATGCAAGTTGTGCAACCGGTTTAGGAGCTGGAGCATATTCTGTAATTATTTCAGACGGTGTTTGTACCAATACTATTGCTACTGCATTATCCAATCCTGCTGGCCCTTCTTTAACGCCGGTATCAACTTCCGTCTCCTGTTTTGGTGGAAATAACGGTGGGGCTACGGTAACCGCAAGTGGTGGTGGTCCTTATACTTTCACCTGGTCGCCAGCAACTGCCTCTGCCGTTGTTGGGGCTACTACAACAGCAGGATCTTTAAATTCCGGAACCTATAATATTTCCGTTCAGGATATGATAACGAATTGTATCACTTCACAAACTATAAATATTCTTGGACCGCCGGCTTTAACAGTCACGTCTTCATTCACTAATCCACTTTGTAATACAAGCAATAATGGAACAATAGTAATTAATACAAGTGGAGGCACGCCCGGTTATAATTTCGCCTGGACTCCTACAACAGGAATTGTTGGACAAGGAACGCAAACGGTTTCGAGTTTATCACCGGCAATTTATACGGTAACGATAACAGATGCTAATTCATGTGTGCAAACCCGCACATTTAATGTTGTTGCTCCGCCAGCAATTACACTAACCGCAACATTCACAAACGTGTTGTGTTTTAATGCATGTAATGGATCTGCGTTAGCTAACGGTTCGGGAGGCACAGCCCCGATAACTTACTCTTGGCTTCCTGTTGGTGGATTTGCAGGAGCGATAACAGCTTCTATTAACGGATTATGTCCAAATATTTATACCGTAATTGCCACTGATGGTAATGGTTGTTCGGCCACTACTACAGTATCTGTTACAGAACCTCCTCAGCTAACTGCTACATTAACTTCAATAGGCGCTTCTTGTTCAAATTCTTGTAATGCATCTGCAACAGTTGCAGCCATTGGTGGTACGCCTGTTCTCACCTATTCTTGGACTGGTTCGCCTGTAACTACACCAACCATTAATGGATTATGTGCAGGCAATTATTCTGCTACGGTTAGCGATGGGAATGGTTGTTTTACGGTAATGCCTTTTGTTATTGCCACGGTTACCCCATTCACAGCAACTCTAGTACCTACAAATCCGTTATGTAATAGTTCATGTAATGGAAGTATTACCACCAATCTTGCCGGAAATCAGGGAACCGTTAGTTTTAATTGGGCACCGGCGGGAACAGGGCAAAATCCAACCGGATTATGTGCCGGAAATTATACTTTAATTGCAACCGACGCCGCTTCATGTCAGGCGAATGCGGTTGTAACGCTTACAAACCCACCGGCGGTTTTAGCAAATATAACAACCACAAACCCTTCTTGTAATGGAAATTGTAATGGCGCTGCCATTAGTAATGCTACCAATGTAACTGCTCCGGTTAGTTTTACTTGGTTACCCGGCGGACAAAATACACCTTCTATTTCTTCTCAGTGTGCCGGTAATTTCACATTAACAATTGTTGACAATAATAGTTGTACAGTTACTCAAACCTTTGCTTTGGTTAACCCTCCTGCTTATACGATTGTCCCTTCTGCGGCACCTGCTAGTTGTGGTTTAAATAATGGATCAATCACTGTAGTTGTTTCTGGTGGAACTCCAACTTATAATATTGCTTGGCAACCAGGTGGAATCCCTAACGGTTCAGTTGCTACCGGTTTAGGAGCCGGAATTTATACAGTTAATATAACAGACATAAATAATTGTACAAACTCTCTTACTATTCCGTTAAGTAATGCCAATGGTCCAAGTGTAACTCCGGTAAGTTCTACAAGTATTACTTGTAATGGAGCTTGCACAGGAGGAGCAACCGTTAACTTAGTGCTAATTTCCGGAGGAACCGGTCCATATACCGCAAATTGGTTAGTGCCTCCTGCCCCGAGTTCAGTTAACCCTATTAATGGTTTATGTGCCGGAACTTACACTGCACAAATTACTGATTCTAGTTTACCAAGTGCTTGTACCATGTTTACAACGGTAACCATTGCCGAGCCTCCTCCATTAATTATTAATCCAAGCTTTACTTTACCAACATGTAACGGAATTTGTAATGGAACTATAGTATTGAATACTTCCGGAGCAACTCCTGGTTATACCTACAATTGGTCTCCGCTTGGTCCAAATAACTCACCAACCTTAACAAGTGCTTGTGCCGGAGATTATACCATTCAAATTACAGACGCAAACGGCTGTCTTTCTACAGAAACTGTGAATTTACCGGCAACGTTAAATATGACAGCTTTATTCAACACATCGCAAAATCCTTGTTTTGGAAATTGTGTAGGCTCAATCACGATTACGCCTTCGGGTGGTGCGCCGGTGATGAATACCAGTTGGAGTAATGGACAATTCGGAAATGTTGCGAGTAATTTATGCAATGGCACGTATACAGCTTTAGTTACTGATGGAAATGGTTGTTTTAACACGTTCACGCAAACGATTAATTCCCCAACTCAAATTACAGCCACATCATCTATTGCTGCTCCGGGATGTAGTTTATGTAATGGCTCGGCAACTATTACTCCTTCCGGTGGAACAGGAGCTCCATATCAGTTTAATTGGACCAACAGCGCAACTACTTCCGTGGTAAATAATTTATGTGCAGGATTATATCAAGTATTAATCACTGACGCCAATAGCTGTACAGTAACACAAAATGTTTTAATTAGTAGTAACAGCGGTATTACCGGAGAAACATTTACTACACAAAATGTAAGTTGTTTTGGATTATGTAATGGTGGAGCTACTGTTAGTCCAATCGGTGGGGCACCGGTAATTACATTTAGTTGGATCGCACCTTCTTCAACATTAAGTTCAATTAATAATTTATGTCCGGGAGATTATTTTGTCCAAATGACTGATGCGAATGGATGTGTACGAACTGCTTCTACATCTATAAGCGCTGTAAATGTTTTAACTGTAAATCCTTTTGTTTTCCCACCAACTTGTGGAAATAATGACGGTTCTATTAGTATTGTACCTTCCGGTGGAACTCCTGGATACACGATAAACTGGCTACCTCCAATTGTTAGTTCAGGCACAACAGTAACAAATTTAGGCGCCGGTGTATATGGAGTGTCAATTACAGATGCGGCAGGATGTACCTATACTCAAACATTCACATTTAGCAATCTAACAGCGCCTGCATTAACACACACTCAAACAAATGTAAATTGTTTTGGTGCTTGTACAGGTTCAATTATTGCGGAAGCCACCGGAACTAGCACACCATTTACTTATACGTGGAGCACAGGAGCAAATGGTCCAGTAGTCACTAGTTTATGTTCCGGATTAGTTACATTAACCGTCATTGCCAGTGATGGCTGTCGCGCATTCCAAACATTCACAATTACAGAAAATCAAAAATTACAATTGAGTATTACCAATACCGTTCAGCCAATGTGCGCTGATGATTGTAACGGACAAATAACCTTAATTCCAAGCGGAGGTACGCTACCTTATACATTCTTATGGTCACCTTCGAGTATGACCACAAATCCAGCCACAAGTCTTTGTGCCGGCCCTGGTAGCCTAACGGTTTACACCGGTACGGTAACTGATGCTTTAGGTTGTACTATCAATGAAACGGTAACTTTAGTTAATCCGGCAACATTAACAGCTGTGAGTTCATTAACAAATTCTTCTTGTAGCTCCATTGCAGACGGTTCTGCAACCGTATTACCAGCGGGCGGCACACCTACATTTAATATTAATTGGAGTGGTCCAAATTCTTTTACGGCAAATACACAATCCATAAATAATGTTTTAGCTGGTGATTATACTGTTACGGTGGTTGATTCAAAAAGCTGTACGCAAACCAGCACATTAACAATTGTACCTACAATTTCTATAACAGCAGATGCAGGACGAGATACTTCTTTCTGTGATTTAGGTTCAATTATATTAACCGGAACTAATTCATCTGGTGCTGTTCAATATGAATGGCTTCAAATGCCAATTCCTTCACCTACCATTGCAGCAACTTCCTCAGTTTTGGTTAATCCGCCGACAGGAACTCACACCTTTGTTTTAATTACTACTTCAAGCGTATTAGCATGTAAAGACACAGATTTTGTTGTTGTAAATTCATTAGCATTACCATTTGTTGATGCAGGGCCTTCATTCACAATCCCAATTTTTTCTAACATAACCATTGGTGGAGCTCCAACTTCTACGGGTGCAGCAACTTTCACTTGGTTACCTGCAGGAACTTTAGATAATCCGTTTATCGCTAATCCTATAGCTTCAAATACAGTAGATGTAACTTATACGGTAATAGTGGTTGATCCGGCAACAGGCTGTACGGCTAGCGATACTGTAAGAGTAGTTTTATATCCGCAAATCATTATTCCTAATGGCTTTAGTCCGAATGGAGATACAAAGAATGATAAATGGGTTATTGATAATATTCAACAATTCCCTGAAAATACAGTTGAAGTGTATAATAGATGGGGTGAATTATTGTTTTATCGAAAGAATTATCAATCTGATTTTGATGGTAGATTTAATGGAAAGGATTTGCCTGTTGGTACCTATTATTATGTTATTAATTTAAATCATCCGGCTTACACAAAACCATATACTGGGCCATTAACTATTTTCAGGTAAAATGAAAAAATATCTATACATATTTATTTTTAGTCTTCTACTTGTGTTCGTTAATGCGCAACAATTACCACAGTATACTCAGTATATGCTGAATGAATTGGCTATAAATCCTGCAGTATCCGGGAAAGAGGAATATGCCGATGTGAGAACTAATAACAGGTTACAATGGATAGGAATTACCGATGCTCCACGTACCTATATGCTAACTGCACATGGTCCAATCAAAGATAAAAATATGGGATTAGGTATGAATTTGTATACTGATATCGTTGGCCCGACAAGAAGAACCGGGATTAATTTCTCTTATGCCTATCATTTAAAATTAAAGGAAGATTTGCATTTATCAATGGGATTAAGCGCCGGAGTGTTACAGTGGGGTATAGACGGACACAAACTAATTCTTCATGATCCAGGCGATGAGAATTTGCTAGTGAATTATCAAACTACTTACGTGCCCGACTTTGGAACAGGGATTTATTTTCATAAAAAAGATCGATTTTATTTCGGATTTAGCGTGCCTCAATTGTATCAGGCTAAAATTGGTTTATATGAAAAAAATAGTAAAAGTCGATTGGCCAGCCATTATAATTTAAACGGCGCTTACAAATTTGATTTAAACGAGGATTTTAAAATTGAACCCTCTTTTTTAGTAAAATATGCAATTCCGGCTCCACCTAAATTTGATGGCGGATTAAGAGTTATTTACAAGGAAACAATTTGGCTAGGAGGGGCTTATCGCCATAACGATTCCTTTACCGCGTTAATCGGATATCTTTATAAAAACTATTTAATGGTGGGCTATTCATATGATTATACAACAACCAACATCAGAAAATATTCCACCGGCACTCATGAACTTATGCTTGGCATACGTTTTACTAAAAAACAGTCTTCCGCCTGGGAGCAAGAGGTAGAAAAATAAGTCAAATTTCCTGACAGTTAAGCCGTTCAAGGTTGCTTACAATCAAGCTGTGGAATTTTAAATATTCCCTTGGTTCCAAGTCGTTATTTAGAATCATTATAAATTACAAACTCTGTTAAAAAAAATAAAAAAAACCGAGTGTAATTCTCAATCTTCTGTTAAATTTGCCATCGTTAATGTCATTTAATTGTCATTAGAAAAGACTTAAAAAGATTTAAATTTTCTCATTTTCATATGAAAAAAAACATGTCCCGAACATTGGTCAAAAGTTTGCTCACGGCAATCTTTTCGCTGTTCGTATTTACAAAGGCAGTCTATTCACAGGATGGAGCCAAACTTTTTAAACAGAATTGTGCATCCTGCCATGCTTCTCATACCGATCAGAAGTTAACGGGTCCGGGATTAAAGGGTGTTTTCGATCGCGCTCCAAAGGGAGATTGGTTAAAAAACTGGATTCTTAATAATGAAAAACTGATTAAAAGCGGTGATGCCTACGCCAATAAAATTTATGGTGATTTCGGTAAAGCCGCAATGACGGTTTTTGAAGGTCAGTTGACTTCAGAAGATGTTGATGCAATTATCGGATTTTTAAAAGCTCCTGCTCCCGCTGCTCCTGGTAAAGGACCATCTTCTGCAGTCGCTACTGAAGATGTTGAAGAGGAGAATGTAGGTATTGAACCATTATATTTAGTTTTAGCTGTTATTGTAATCCTAGCTTTATTAATTGGCGCCATAAGAAGTGTAAGAACTTCTATTCAAAATGCAGTTAATCGTAAAGAAGGAAAAGCTGAAAATCCTGATGTTTCATTTTGGGAAGAAGCTAAATCTTGGATGGGTTCTAATCGTCGTTTAGTAGGTGTTTTCTGTATCGTGATTGCATTTATGGGAATGAAGTCTTGTTGGGATGCCTGTTTCAGAATCAGTGTTTATTATGATTGGAAAACCCAAAAGGGATATAAGCCAGAACAGCCTATAAAATTCTCTCACAAATTGCACGCTGGTGATAATGAAATAGCTTGTCAATATTGTCACAGTTCTGTAGAAAAGTCTCGTCACTCCGGTATACCTTCGGTTAATATTTGTATGAATTGCCATAAAGGAATTCAAACAGGCCCTAAGTATGGTGAAAAGGAAATCCAAAAAATTTATGATGCGGCAGGTTTTGATCCTAAAACAATGACTTACGACAAGTCAAAAGAAAATCCAATTGCATGGATAAAGGTTCACAATTTACCTGATCATGTATATTTTAATCACTCGCAACACGTGGTTGTTGGTAAGCAAGATTGTGCGAATTGCCATGGGAATGTAAAAGAAATGACAGTTGTTGAACAGAAAAATCCATTAACTATGAAATGGTGTATTGATTGTCACAGAAAAACACAAGTTGCATTTGAAGGCAATGCGTATTACGATCGTATGCATGCGGCATTTAAAAAGAAATATGCCGGTAAGTACGATGCAAAAATGACTGTGGATAAAATAGGTGGATTAGAATGTGGTAAGTGCCATTATTAATTAATAAAAAAATTTAGAATAAAAATACTGATGTCTATGTCAAAAAAGTATTGGAGAGGCCTTCCGGAATTACATAATAGTCCGGAGTTTCAAGAAAAACATAAAAATGAATTTGCAGACCCTCTGCCTATTGATGAGTTTTTGAATGATGAGGCTAATCAAAGTAATGGAACTTCACGTCGTGATTTTTTAAAAGTGATGGGTTTCTCAACAGCAGCTGTTGCTTTAGCAGCCTGTGAAACACCGGTGAATAAATCCATTCCGTATTTAGTTAAACCGGAAGAAGTAACTCCCGGAATTGCTAATTTTTATGCTTCCACATTTTATGACGGACATGATTACGCATCTGTTTTAGTTAAAACGAGAGAAGGGCGACCAATCAAAATTGAGGGAAACGATCTTTCTAAAGTTAGTCACGGCGGAACAAGTGCCCGCGTTCAGGCTTCCATTCTGAGTTTATATGACGGGGCTCGATTAAGAGGACCAAAAGTAAAAGGTGCTGATGCAACTTGGAAAACAGCAGATGATACTGTAGCCGCAGCTTTAAATGCAGGCGGAGCTATTAGAATTCTAAGTTCTACAATTATCAGTCCTTCAACCAAAGCAGTTATTGCTGAATTCAAAGCAAAATATCCAAATACAAAACATGTGATGTATGATGCTATTTCTTATAGCGCACTTGTTTCTGCTAATAAAAATGTTTTTGGAAAATCGGTAATTGCTTCTTATGATTTTTCAAATGCAAATACTATTGTAGGAATTGCTTGTGATTTCTTAGGTAATTGGTTAAATCCAATTGAGTTTGCTAAGCAATATGCAAAAACCAGAAAGGTTACTAAGGAAAAACCCGAAATGAGTAAACATTATCATTTTGAGGCTAATCTTTCTCTTACAGGAGCTAATGCCGATAACAGATATATGGTAAAGCCCTCTGAATTAGGGAAAATTACTGTAGCCTTATTTAATGAAGTTGCCGGTGCAACAGGAAATACAAAAGTTTCCGGTGATGAAAAAATTGGAAATGCTGATGCGGCTAAAGCCATTAAAAAAGCTGCCGAAGAATTATTGAAAAACAAAGGGAAATCCCTAGTAGTTTCCGGTGTAAATGACGAAAATATTCAAACATTAGTAAATGGCATTAATAAAATGCTTGATAATTACGGAAAAACTGTTGATGTTGAATTACATTATAATTTAAAGCAAGGAAATGATGCTGACTTTATTGAATTAATTTCAGATATGGCTGCAGGTAAAGTAGGTGTATTAATGACACACAATTGTAATCCTGTTTATACAAGCCCTGCTTCTTTAAAATTTGCAGATGCTTATAAAAAAGTAGCCACAAAAGTTTCGTTTGCACAAGTGCTGGATGAAACGGCTTCTTTAGCTGATGTTGTTTGTCCTGATCATAATTATTTAGAGTCGTGGGGTGATGCAAATCCAAAACGCGGACACTATTCCTTACAACAACCAACTATTAATCCGATTTTCGCAAAACCTCGCCATGAAGGTACTCGTCAGTTTCAAAACAGTATATTAAAATGGTCAGGTGTAAAAACTGATTATTTAGCATACTTACAAGGGTATTGGAATAATCATATATTTCCTGCACAAGGAAAATTTTTAGATTTTGAATCATTTTGGGCTAACGCTCTTCATGATGGTGTTGTAAAGGTTGCTGTACATAAAGTAGTAAATACAGTTGCGCCAATTGAAAAAGATTCAACCGGAAATCCAATTTTAAATGGAGTTGCTGTTGCAATGGAAGAGGCAGTTTCAGATTCGGTAAAATTGGAAGAGGCACCAAAGGTTCAAAATCCAATAAGCCCTGAAGAGGTTCTTCCTACTCCGGATTATAACAAAGCTGCAACGGCAGCAACATCTTTTAAATCTGCAGCAACTGAAATTTTTGTATATGAAAAAATTGGTTTAGGAAATGGTAACTACAGCAATAACCCATGGTTAATGGAATTACCTGATCCTATTTCTAAGGTGACTTGGGATAATTACATAACCATGTCACCGATTGATGTAAAAGAAATGGGTCTACATGAAATGTTACGTCAAGATATTATTGGTAGCATTGTAGAGTTAACTGTTAATGGTGTAAAATTGGAAGTGCCGGTTTTCCCACAACCAGGTCAAGCTCCCGGTACAATTGGATTAGCATTAGGATATGGTCGTGCAGCTGAAACTTTAAAAGTAGCTAATGGAATAGGGGTAAATGCCTTTCAAGTTTTAACGGTAAGCGGAAATAATATAATTCCATTTTCAGCAGCTACTGTAAGTAAAACAGAAAACACGCATAAATTTGCTGCAACACAAATTCAACATACGATAATGGGACGTGAAGAGTATTTACTTCGCGAAACTTCATTAAACGAATACAAAACAAAAGACAAAAGTTATTACAACCCTGCAGCTGAATTAACGGTACATGGTGGTGGTAAAAAGCATGTGAGTGAAATTGATTTGTATGGTGCTTTTGATCGCCCAAATCATAAGTGGGGATTAACTATAGACATGTCTACATGTATTGGTTGTTCGGCATGTGTAGTAGCATGTACATCTGAAAATAACGTTGCAGTTGTTGGTAAAGAAGAAGTAGCAAAAACCAGAGACATGTTTTGGTTGCGTATCGACAGGTATTATACTTCTAACACGACTAAGCAATCTGCAGATGCACATGGCTTGATGGAAACCAAAAAAATGTACATCGAAATGGAAAATCCTTCGGAGAATCCAAAGGTTACATTCCAGCCAATGATGTGTCAGCATTGTAATCATGCGCCTTGCGAAAATGTTTGTCCGGTATTGGCAACAAGTCATAGTAACGAAGGATTGAACATGATGACTTATAACCGTTGTATTGGAACTCGTTATTGTGCAAATAACTGTCCATTTAAAGTTCGTCGCTTTAATTGGTTTAATTACAATACTAATAATATGTTCACCGACATTAATCCAACTCAATCAGAACTTGGAAGAATGGTGTTGAATCCAGATGTAGTAATCAGAGAGCGTGGTGTAATGGAAAAATGCTCAATGTGTCAACAAAGATTACAAGCTGGGAAATTAGCAGCTAAAAAAGCCGGTACTCCATTGCAAGATGGTTCAATTAAAACAGCATGTCAACAGGCTTGTCCAACAAATGCAATTATTTTTGGTGATGTGAATGATGAAAATGCTGAAGTAACCAAATGGCGTCAGGACGATAAAAATTATGTTCTATTAGAAGAACTTGGGGTCAAACCTACTGTTTCTTATTTACTAAAAGTTAGAAATGTGGATGAGCAAATAACTTTTTATGGTGAAACAGAACGAAAGAAACCTGCTCACGGTGAACATGAAGAACATAAAACGGAAGAAAAACATTCATAATTAATTTTATAAACATATTCATAAAATAATATGCACGCAGAATCGGAAATTAGGATACCATTGATACTCGGAAGCAAAAGCTACCGACAAATCACTGATGATATTATTGCTCCAATTGAGGGAAAAGCAGCTAAAGGTTGGTATACCTTACTAACCATTTGTTCACTTTGTTTCCTTTGGGGTATTGGTTGCCTTGCTTATACAATAGGTGTAGGAATAGGCGCTTGGGGAAGTAATAATGGAGTAGATTGGGCCTGGGATATCACCAACTTCGTATGGTGGATTGGTATTGGTCACGCCGGGACATTAATCTCAGCGGTATTACTATTGTTCCGTCAAAAATGGCGGATGGCCATTAATCGTTCTGCAGAGGCAATGACCATTTTTGCAGTTTGTTGTGCGGCAATTTTCGTGTTATTACATACCGGGCGTCCTTGGTTGGATTATATGTTATTTCCTTTACCAAATCAATTTGGTTCATTGTGGCCAAACTTTAACTCTCCTTTATTGTGGGACGTTTTTGCAGTAACAACTTACGCAACTGTATCAATTGTGTTTTGGTACATTGGATTAATTCCCGATTTCGGCATGATAAGAGACAGAGTAATTAAGCCATGGCAAAAGAAAATGTACGGTTTATTATCATTTGGCTGGGGTGGAAGTGCACGTCACTGGAGTCGTTTTGAAGAAGTTTCTCTTGTTCTTGCAGGATTATCTACTCCACTTGTATTCTCAGTTCACTCCATAGTATCATTTGACTTTGCTACTTCTGTGGTTCCGGGATGGCATACTACAATTTTCCCTCCTTATTTCGTTTCCGGTGCGGTATTTTCAGGTTTTGCAATGGTATTAACTTTGATGCTAATCGTACGTAAGATTTATAAGTTAGAACATTACTTAACCATTAAGCACATCGAATACATGAATATTGTAATCATTACCACAGGTTCTATTGTTGGCGTTGCCTATTTGACCGAGTTATTTGTTGCATGGTATAGTGGCGTTGAGTGGGAACAATATGCTTTCCTTAATCGTGCTACCGGACCATTAGCCTGGAGTTATTGGATTATGATGAGTTGTAACGTATTATCACCTCAATTATTTTGGATAAAAAAAATCAGAACTTCAATTGTAGCAACTTTTATTCTTTCTATTGTTGTGAATATAGGAATGTGGTTTGAACGTTTTGTAATTATTGTTCCAACACTTTGTAGGACCTATTTACCTTCAACTTGGAATACCTATACGCCATCATTTATTGATATTGGAATTTTTGTTGGAACAATTGGAATGTTCGGTACCTTATTCTTACTCTTTTCCCGTTTCTTCCCGGTAATTGCTCAAGCCGAATTAAAAACAATATTAAAAAGCTCAGGACAATCACAAAAAGAAGCCGCAAAAGCACATTCACATTAATAAAGACTTGAAATAACATGGGATCAAAAGCAATAAATAAAAACATTATACACGGAATCTTCGGAGATGAAGAGCCGCTGTTGGCTGCTTGTAAAAAATTAAGAGCTGCCGGTATACGTGTAAAAGACGTATTTTCTCCGATGCCAATTCACGGCATTGATGGAGTAATTGGTGTTCCACGGACTCGTATGGCTATTTGTGCATTCATTTACGGACTTACAGGAACTGGATTGGCTACGCTAATGATGTGGTATATGATGGTGTCTGATTTTCCTAATGACGTTGGTGGTAAACCAAATTGGCTTTACTACTTAAATATCCCAGCTTTCATTCCAATAACTTTTGAATCTGCTGTGTTTTGCGCTGCACATGGAATGGCATTAACTTATCTTTTACGTTGTTGGCTTGTTCCTGGAACAAAAGCCAAAAACCCTGACCCAAGAACAACGGATGATAAGTTTATGATTTATTTAGAGTTAACCGATGAACAGTCTAAAAAAGCGGAAGAAATAATGAAAAGCAATGGTGCTGAGGAAGTGAACTACAAAGGAACTATCCACATTGAGCCGGAATACGTATTAGAGGAATCACATTAGTATTTTATAAAATGAAAAAAAATAATTTATCAGTTAAACTTTTTATACAGTCCTTTATTTTAGGAGTAATAATAATTGGTTTGACTTCATGCGGTAAAAAGGACGAGAATAGTCCGGGTGTTGAATTTATGCCTGATATGTACCGTTCAGTTTCATTAGAGTATTACAGTACTCATACTATTGATGGAATGGTAGAAAACAATGCGAAACTTCCTGTTGAAGGAACAATTGCGCGTGGATATTTACCTTATTCATACCCAAATACTCCAGAGGGTTACGAAAAAGCAGGGTTAAATTTAAAAAATCCATTAAATGCTAAATCTCGAGAGGAATATGAGGTAGAAGGAGAAGTTATATACGGAAAGTTTTGCACGCATTGTCATGGAGCAAGTGGTGCTGGCGATGGTAAGGTTTCTGATAAATTACCCGGACCTCCGCCTGCATATAATGGGGCTTTAAAAAACCTACCAGAAGGAAAAATATTTCATTCTATCACTTATGGTAAGGGAACTATGGGCTCCCATGCTAGTCAGTTAACACAGGACGAACGTTGGAAATTGGTGTATTTTGTACAAAAATTACAGGGGCCTAAAGAAGTTCCGTTAGCTGATAGTACAGCAGCCAAAGTAAAATAACATTTGAGATATAAATTTGAATAATAAATATTATGAACACTGATAAACTAAATTTCATCTTCCCTTCAAAAACCAAAATGTTATCTTTTGGGTTGATGGCTGTTGGGCTGTTGCTCATCATTTTAATGTTTGCAATGGACAAAGGGAATGAAGCAGAACATTATCATGCCGGAACAAGAGCATGGAGTAACGTTTTTGTTGGTGCCTTTTTCTTTACCGCGCTCGCGTTGGCAGCTGCTTTCTTCTTAGGCCTTCAATATGCTGCAGAAGCCGGTTGGGCTACTACAGTTAAAAGAGTTATAGAAGCTGTAACCGCGTATTTAAAGTGGGGATTAAGCTTTATGTTACTTTTATTTATTTTAGGCCAATTGCATGTACATCATATTTATCATTGGATGGCCGATGGTATTGCAACTCCCGGACATGAAAATTACGATGATGTTATTGCTAATAAAATTGGTTATTTCGGGATTTTTTGGTGGATTAGAACAATCCTTTATATGATTGGTTGGTATTGGTTTACAATGAAATTATGTAAGAATTCAGAAGAGGCCGATAAGTTGGATATTGATGTAAATAACAGTTATCATTGGAAGAATGTAAAGTTGGGTGCTTGGTTTATGGTTTTATTCGCGGTAACTTCTTCAACCTCTTCCTGGGATTGGTTAATGAGTATTGATACGCACTGGTTTTCTACCTTGTACGGTTGGTACATATTTTCCGGAATGTGGATTAGCGCAATTATTGCCATCACCGTATTGGTTATTTGGTTAAAAAAATTAGGCTATTTAGAATTTGTAACAGAAAGTACAATTCACGATTTAGGAAAATGGATGTTTGCCATTTCATTCTTGTGGACCTATCTTTACTTCTCTCAATTTATGTTGATTTGGTATGCTGATATTCCTGAAGAAGTAATTTATTTCCAAACTCGTTGGGAAAGTTATAAAGCATTAATGTGGACCGTGTTCTTTATTAATTTTGCATTCCCTATGATAATGTTAATGAGTCGTGATAGTAAAAGAAATTTCTTTTTCTTAATGTTTATTGCAACTATCATTTTTGTTGGACATTATTTAGATTTGATTATGTGTGTGATGCCGGGAACAGTTGGACACGCTTGGACCGGATTAAGTTGGATGGAACTTGGGCCACTATTTTTCTTTTTGGGTTTATTTATTTATGTTGTTCTAACAGCATTGGCAAAGAAACCTTTAATGGTGAAAAATCATCCATATCTCCAAGAAAGTTTACATCATTCAACCTAAATAAAAGTTTTTAATCATATAATAGATAATAAAATAACAGCATATGAATTTCTTGATATTACTTTCAATACTACTTTTAATAATTGCGGGACATCAATTATTAAGAATAATTGAATTAAGCAGGTCTTTAAAAAAGACAACAGAATGGTACGTAACCGATAGAGATAATAACTTGATGGGGAAGGCCATGTTGTTGTTTGGTGTAATGTTTTTTGCCTTCTTTTTCTGGCAAGTTGATCGTTGGAATGAAAGATCACTTCCGCCGGCAGCTTCTGAACATGGCGCAAAAATTGACACACTTTGGGATTATAATATGTATTTGGTAACATTAGTTTTTATAATTGTAAATTCATTTTTGTTTTATTTTGCTTATAAATATCGTGGAAATAGCAAGGCAACTGCAAAATTTTTCGCTCATGATAATAGATTAGAAATGCTTTGGACAATTGTTCCCGCTGTAGTATTAGCTTTTGTAATCATTTTTGGATTAAAGTATTGGAATGAAATTACAGACGATGCAAAGGCTCCAAATAAGGTAATTGTTGAGCTTTATGCAAAACAATTTGACTGGACTGCAAGATATGCCGGTAAAGATGGAAAGTTAGGGTCGACAGATTATCGACAAATTTCAGGAACTAATGCTGTGGGTATAGATACAAATGACTTGAATGGATTTGATGATTTAATTGTAAAGAACGAGTTTCATGTTCCAATTGGCAGAGAAATAGAATTTCAGATTCGTTCTCGAGATGTAATTCACAGTGCTTATTTACCCCACTTTAGAGCGCAAATGAACGCTGTGCCCGGTATGATTACTTATTTCAAATTTATTCCTACTAAAACGACAACAGAAATGAGAAAAGATCCTTACACTATCAAAATGATGGAGGGAATTAATAAGCAGCGCGAGAAAGAAGGTAAAGAGCCTGTAATTTTTGATTACTTATTATTATGTAATAAAATTTGTGGAGCTTCTCATTTCAATATGCAAATGAATGTCATTGTTGACACGGAAGAAGATTACAATGCATGGGTGGCAAAGCAAAAAGCAATTAAAACTATAGCAGAAAAAAATTAATAAAATAAAACACAGATAGATATGGCATCTGATAGCAATTCGGCACTAGAAAAAGAACACTTAGCACATCACGATCATGCTCATGATCATCATGACGAGCACGAACAGAGTTTTGTGGCGAAGTATGTTTTTAGTCAAGATCATAAAATGATTTCTCGTCAGTTTTTAATTACTGCGGTTGTTATGGCAGTTGTAGCCATGACTATGTCAATTATCTTCCGTATGCAATTGGCCTGGCCCGGTGAAAAATTCGGATTTATTAATGCTATGCTAGGCGATAAATGGGGAAAAGATGGGATCCTAGACCCTAACATGTATTTAGCGCTTGTTACAATCCATGGCACTATCATGGTGTTTTTTGTACTCACTGGTGGGCTCAGTGGAACCTTTAGTAATTTATTAATCCCTTATCAAATTGGAGCACGTGATATGGCTTCCGGATTTTTAAATATGTTATCGTATTGGTTTTTCTTTGTATCAAGTGTTATTATGCTTGGTTCTTGTTTTATTGAAGATGGACCTGCTTCCGGTGGCTGGACAATTTATCCTCCACTTTCTGTAATTCCCGAAGCTATTCCCGGTTCCAGATTGGGAATGACGCTTTGGTTAATTTCAATGACCTTATTTGTTGTCTCAGCTTTATTAGGAGGATTAAATTATATCATTACCATAATAAACTTGAGAACAAAGGGTATGAAGATGACGAGAATGCCATTAACCATGTGGGCTTTTTTGATCACTGCAATAATTGGCGTACTTTCCTTCCCTGTTCTTGTATCCTGCGTATTATTATTAATAATGGATAGAGGATTTGGCACTTCGTTCTACTTGTCTGATATATATATTGGTGGTCGTCCATTAGAAGCGAGTGGAGGAAGTCCAATATTATTTGAACACTTATTTTGGTTTTTAGGTCATCCTGAAGTTTACATCGTATTACTTCCAGCATTAGGAATTACTTCAGAAATTATTGCAACACAATCTAGAAAACCAATATTTGGATATAGAGCCATGATAGGTTCTATGTTAGCTATTGCATTTTTGTCCTTTATTGTGTGGGGTCATCATATGTATATTACCGGTATGAGTCCTTTTCTTGGTTCCGTTTTTGTTTTTACTACTTTATTAATTGCAATTCCTTCGGCTGTTAAAGCATTTAATTATATTACAACATTGTGGAAAGGAAATATACAATACACTCCGGCCATGTTATTCTCTATCGGATTAGTATCATCATTTATTACAGGTGGAGTAACCGGAATTATATTAGCAGACTCTACCTTGGATATAAATGTACACGACACTTACTTTGTGGTTGCTCACTTCCACATTGTAATGGGACTTAGTGCTATTTTCGGAATGTTTGCAGGTGTGTATCATTGGTTCCCGAAATTGTTTTTGCGAATGATGAATAAAAAATTGGGGTATCTACACTTCTGGATTACTTTTTTAAGTGCCTATGGTGTGTTTTTTCCAATGCATTTTTTAGGATTAGCAGGAGTACCTAGAAGGTATTATACGAACAGTGAATTCCCTATGTTTGATAATTTAGTTGACATAAATGAAATTGTAACAATTGCGGCCATTATTGGTGCGTTGGGGCAAGTAGTTTTTCTATTCAACTTCTTTTATAGTATGTTCAGAGGTGAAAAAGCACCACAGAATCCATGGAACTCAAACTCTTTAGAATGGACTACTCCAATGGCTAACATCCATGGAAACTGGCCGGGTGAATTACCAACGGTACACCGTTGGGCCTATGATTATAGTAAGCCGGGTCACGCTAAAGATTTTATTCCTCAAACGGTTCCTCTTGAAGAAGGAGAACATGATGGTGGAGAGCACTAATTTTAAAAACCCTCATTAGAGGGTTTTTTTATGCGCAAAATAATGGAAAATGACTTTTTTGAGTTGGTGTACCAGGTAGTTCGATTAGTGCCAAAAGGTAGAGTAACCACTTATGGCGCAATTGCCAAGTATTTAGGGGCTCCAACATCTTCAAGAGTGGTTGGATATGCAATGAATGGTGCACATCATAAAACTCCTAAGGTGCCTGCACATCGTGTTGTGAATCGCAAGGGACTTTTAACCGGTAAGCATCACTTTGATAATCCTTTTCAGATGCAGGAATTATTGGAAAAAGAAAAAGTAAAAGTGCATAATGATGCAATAATAAACTTTGAAAATTTGTTTTGGGACCCGGCGAAAGAATTACAACTTTAAAGCTTACATTAAGCCGGAAACTAATCCGCCCATAATTGCCATACAAGCAATCCAAAATCCGGCATTAATCGCAATGTATTTGAAATTCTTCCTTTCAAATAACGCATTAACTCCAATAATTGGTAACGCAATCATAATACCACCAATGATGCCATGAAACGCGCCATGCTTAAATGTTCTGAAGTTGGTTCCGGTTTTTTCAAATATGGATTGAATAAACAAACCTGTTTCAGAATTAGGATCGTTTGCGCTAGCTTCATTTGCGAATAGTGAAAAAATATGCACTTGATGTATTGTAAGTGTAATCATTGCAAAAGCAATAAATAAGCTAAATAAATAAGTCAACCCAAAAATCAAAGCCATATTAGCACCTTTCATTTTGTCTTCTGTAATTGATGCAGCAGACATCCAGGCCTTGCCAAATACTTTAGGATTGTACCAAATAAAACCAAGGATTAGCGGAGTTACCGCTGCAACAAATGGAATGTAAAAGTGGAATTTCATATTGATTACTTTTAATTGTTTAACATAACTGGCATAACCAACATCAATACATCTTCGGCCGGATTAGCTTTATTGTTTGGTAAAATAATTCCGGCACGATTAGGTGCGCTCATTTCTAGTATAATTTCATCCGATTCTAAATTACTTACCATTTCAACCAAAAATCTAGAATTAAAACCAATTTCCATGTCTTCACCAACATAAGTACAAGTTAATGTTTCGTGACCTTCATTTGCAAAATCCAAATCTTCTGCACTTACTCTCAACTGACTTCCTGTTACTTTAACACGGATTTGGTGTGTAGCCTTATTTGAAAATACACTTACTCTTTTTAACGCACCTAAAAACGCACTTCTGTCTATTGTTAATTTGTTTGGATTTTGTTTTGGAATTACTGCTTCGTAGTTTGGATACTTACCATCAATTAAACGACAAATCAATTTAATATTCCCAAAGTTGAACAAGGCATTTGTTTTATTAAATTCAATTTTAACCGCATCATCAACGCCAGCCAATAATGTTTTTAAAACATGTAATGGTTTTTTAGGCATAATAAAACTTGCGGCTGTTCCTGCCTTTGCGTCATTACGCGTATAACGAACTAATTTATGAGCATCAGTAGCAACAAAAATAGTATTGTTTTCATTGAATTGACAAAACACACCGCTCATCACTGGTCGTAAGTCATCATTTCCTGTAGCAAAAATGGTTTTATTTATAGCATTTGCTAATACATCGCTTTTAATTACCATAGAAGTTTGCGACTCAAGCTTAGCCAATTTCGGATACTCTTCTCCCTTTTGCCCACTGATATTATAATCTCCTGTTTCCGTTTTTAGTTTTACAGACTGTTTAGTTTTATCTACAATAAACGAAATAGGCTGCTCTGGTAAATTGGATAAAGCTTCCATTAAGGTTTTAGCCGGAATGGCAATACTTCCGCTTTCGTTGGAATCTACTTTTATTGACGTGGTGATTGTTGTTTCCATATCACTTGCCGATAAAGTTAATTCACCTTTATGCAACTCAAAAAGAAAACAATCCAAAATAGGAATTGTGTTGTTTGTATTTAAAACGCCTCCAATAGCTTTTAAGTGTTTGAGGAGGGAAGAGGTTGATACTACAAAATTCATAAACTGAAATTAAAGTTTTACTTGTGAATGAGCCATTTGGCACAATAAACAAAATTAGTTGTACAGAGGGAAAGGACCCTTTTAATTAAGCTTAGTTTTAAGCTACTTTTTAACAGTTGCGGGTAAAAAATAATTGGAATTAATAAGCAGTTTACCAAATACAAAATTTTGAACCAGGGCCCATTCTTTGTCGTTTTCAAATCTTAAAAACATTCGGTCTGGATCATAGTCATACTTTACACCATGTTCCATCGCTAACATGGGTGAAGCTTTTTTGTAATAAAACTTATATGCAGACTGCCTAAAATTATTCTCGTTAACGGTTACAATTGCAAATGGCCCTACTTTGTGGAGAGAGTCCTCTAGTTTTTTATTTACGCCTGTAATTAATCCCTCATATTGTAGATTTTGAAAATAGGCAATGTATTGTTTCATTTTAAATTCATCAAAAGGCAATTGTTTGCCTTCTGAATCTAACAAAGAAAAGGTTTTGGTATCCGTAAGCTGAATTCCAAATGAGGAATCGGGTGATTGCGTGTATTTAACCGTGATGCTTTTAATCTGAGGAGGAATAAAATTAATAACCGTTCTGTCTCTCCACTCACTTTCTTTTGCGATATAACGCGGAATAAGATAACCAACAAAGCCGGGAATAAAACAAACAAAGGGTTCGTCAAAATTTTCACCGGAATCGATATCCGTTAAAAGCATGTACGACCCTTCTGAATCCGGAGTTTCATGTCCAATATAATATTGTTTAACCAACTCATCCCCATTATAAATTTCAATCTTTAAGGCACTTGAAGCCATAACTTTGATCACGTTATCCAATGCTTTTTTATTCACAGGCATTTTCACTTCAACATTCCGGATGGCTTCCATTAAGTTTAATATGGCATCCGTTCTGCAGGGGTACTTATCATTTACTATCCATCCGGATTTTGTTCTCTGTAAATTACTTTTATCACCTTCTTTATCGGCAATGAAAATTCTGGTAATGGAAGCGGTGTCCTTAATTTTAAAATCTCGAGCGGCACTGTCCACTGTGCTTGCTTTACCCTTTTTTTTGTAAATTATTATTGCGCAAATAATAGTGATACTAAAAACTGCCAATAATATTTTTGTAGATTTTTTACTCATCTTTTAAATTAAAATAACGGAGATAAAAAATTAGGGTTTACGAATAAAAGAAAATGAAGAACAGCTTACTTATATTCATTTCTCGAATCAAATAATGATCCGGATAAAACATTGTATCTTAAACTCACTTCAAATCCACCAAAATATTTTGTAGCTGTTCTGTAACCAGATACATTCATATCGTAAGACAACCCTATTGCTAAGTCGGCACGTTCAAAAATTATTTTATAAATAAACGCATCCTGACTTCTATAAAACAATCCTGCACCGATTGAATTTTCAGTTTTTTGTCCGGTTGTTTTTGTACCGGTTCTTGTACGGAATTTTATATAAGTACCTGTAACATATTCCCAAGCCTGATATTGCTTATTCACCATCAATGCGGGGGAGAAAGAAAATTTTGTGTCTTCAACATCTAATCTTGCACTTACCATATTGGTCCACCTAACCGGTAATTTATACTCACTGCCTGCCCAGAATTCTTGTGTTGGTCTGTTAATATGAAAGGCTCCAACAGAAACCATAACAGAAGTTACGTCGTCGTGGTCTTGATCTGTTTTAACTTTAGAATATCTCCAAGAAACACCAGTTCCAATGTCTGTGGTTGTAAATTGTCTGTATTTGCTTTCCTCACCACTATTTTTTTCCGGATTAATTATATTCCCGTCAAATTGAGAACCGTAAGATAAATTAGTATAAACTGCGCTAGTAGCATCCGCACCGGCATTAAACCCAACACTTAAGATGTTGTGCTTATTCAGTTTAAGGATACCGGAAATATTTAGTGTAGCATTAGTACGACTGATTTTGGCGGCACCTGCACGATCATTAAATAAAACAAAGCCAAGCCCTAAAAATGTTTTTCTTTTCTTAGACTTAAAAAGCCCACCGTCCATTGAAACTGCAGTAGTTTGGAATGGATTTCCCATCGCGGCCCATTGACTTCTATAATTTACAGAAGCACGAAAATATCCATCAAAAAAACCGGTATTTGCCGGACTCATGATTAATGGAGTTTCCATTACCTGAGAAAAATGAATATCCTGTGCTTTAACCTTTGCAGATAAAGTGAAAATTAAAACACCAATTGCTAAATAAATTTTTTTCATAGCTTTTAAAAACAACTATCGTAACAAAGTAACATTTCCTTTTAACATCTTCGGTTCGCCGTACACATTTTTATATGTAATTACATACGCATATACTCCGGTTTGAGCAATTCTGCTTTCGTAATAACCATCCCATCCTTTTTCAGGATCAGTGCTTCTAAATACTTCCTGGCCCCATCGATTCCAAATAATAAATTCATATTCGGTTACATGTAGCGCACTGCCTTGCGGCTTAAAAACATCATTATTAGCATCCCCGTTTGGAGTAAATCCGGTAGGCATCACAATATCGGATGTAATATCAGTAAAGTACGCAATCACTTCTTCATCTTGATTAAAATCAATGGCCACAGAATCTAAACTTAAAGGTGCCCCATGTTTAGTGACATGCCTTTTGAACTCCCAATGGTGAAATACATGTGTAGTAGAAGTTGGTATGGCTTTAAAATTCATTTGCGTTGTGTAATACTGACCTTGCCAAATATAATTCGGAAGCACAACTGTGTTTAATTTAACAACACCTGACTCGGGTGGATAAACATCAACTTTAATACTATAAGGGGTTTGAGATCCATAACAAGTACCAGGTGAACCAAGGGCATTTTTCATGAACTCGCAACGCTTTTCAATTATCCTTCTTAGCCGAACCGTATTCGTATCATAATCTCCCATTACACTCGAAAAGGTGCTGGTAGGTAGTGAACTCGGATCTTCCTGAAAGCGTAACTCTTTTTGAAATAATTCAACCACGCAATCGTAATGAGCTAATATATTTTCACACTTAAATGCGCCGTTTAATAAATCCATATAACGGTTCTTGTATTCCAACTGAAAAGCCTTGTTTCCGGTTACCGGATGCATCAGGAAACTTAAAATTCTTCCGTGTCCATTTCCAGCTAAGGGGCTGGGATTATAAGGAGCAGTATAAGATGCACATGGAGATGTAAACGGACTATTATACATTAAAGTATTGGTGTTTATGGCTGTGAAATTTAAAACAGAAGGCATATTCCATAAATAATAATGCCATCTTTCACCTTGATGCGCCTGACTTAAGCCTCTTCCAAAAGCAATATTGTTATTCCAAATATCACTGTTCATCATATAGCTGTTTACAATATGATAATCAATAAAACTGTTTTTATCCAAGCGCGACATTAAAGTGTTATAAAATGTTTGTCCACCCATAGCACCGGAATACTGAGCAGCATAATCATAAACTTCTTTTTTGAAACGGTCTAAAGGATTATTGAACGGAAAAGCAGTTCGGTAATCTTCTTCAAAATGTTCAACATAGGAATCTACCCCCTGATGATATCTTTGCAAATAAATGGAATCACGTGGTTGTCCTTTATAATAACTCGTATAATACCAATCGTAAACCTCACGCAAATTAAATGCTCCCTGATACATACCATTGATAAATAATATCATTGGTTTCATATGCAGTGGGTTTACATCCAAATTATATTTGATCGCTAAAGATTGCAAAAATACATCTCGTATTCCTGTTCCACCTGAACTCATGGGAGTTATATCACCATTTTTTCGAGAATGACTTTCGTAATCTCCGGAATGAACATGTAATGTTGGGAATATTGTTCGGCTAGAGGTACCTAAACATGCATTATTGAAAATTTTACCTTCAAAATTACAGCCAAATCCTCTTCGATCATCAATGTTTACATAAAACCCTCTTTGACCGGTTGCCCAGGCTTCTTGTATGGGTTTGTGAATTGCGCCATAACCTTCAGTCCACTGTGTTTTATTATCAAAGTATTCAACGTGTACTGTAGGGTCATAAGCAGCGGGTGATCTGAACCAATTGGTATCGGTGCAGCCCATAGTTACGGCCATCACACTAAATCTTGGATCAAGGTTATCTAAACTTCCGTTAATGTCTGAGAAATAGGTATTGGTTTGACAAAAACTTGGTAAATAGTTTGGAAGATTTGGCAAGCAATAACTTTTATAAGCTAAGGTAGGATCACAAGATCCGGCAGGCAATTTCGGAAAAGTCATAGCCCTAACCACCATATTATCTAAGATAATTAAAGGGTTTGCTCCGCATAAACCGGGATTAGTATACGTGTAAACCGGATCGGTATATGTGGGTATACAACCATTAGTAGTGTAATGTATTTCGTAACAATTAAGGGTATCCGAACTATCGTATGGATTTTGTTTATCCGTTAAAAACATATCTAAAGATTGACCAATTTGTCCCCATCCTGCCTGTGGAGTAAAGGTTGGCATAGGTAAATAATCAATATAATAACCCGCCGGAGGATTTGCTAAGCTAAAGGAGTGCGCGGTGAACACTCTCCATCCGCCAACGCCCATAACATTTTTATCAACGCGCCCACGGGTATGACCTGCCATTGTTTTTTGAACAAAAACCGAATCACGAATAACACCATTGGGCGTTGTTAAAATCAACCATTGATTTTTACATTGATCGATATTAAAGCTAGAGTGATAGAACCAATTATTTCCGATTTGACGAGCTTCATTTTTTCCGGTTAAATAAACAATCCCAATTTTGTCAACGCCCAACGTAAATGTTGCCGGAAATTGCCATTTATACAGGTTATTTCTGTCGTTACTTAAAAAATATCCCCCGAGTGATACAGAGAAGGTGTGATTATTTAAAATCTCAACCCAATCACTTTTTACCCCATAGTTATCGGAAATGACATAGTTACCCATACTGTATTCATTCAATACAATAGCAATACTATTTGAAATTTGTGCGTTTGATTTGTTATAAAACCCCGATAAGGTAAGTATCGCAACTACTAAAATTAAGCCTTTTTTGACCATATTGTCACTAAAAATTTAGTTAATAGACTAAGAATCCAAATATAGTAATTAAGTACGTAATAAAACAGCAAATCGTTGGATAAAAGGGCAGATTTGTTAAATTAAATTTGTTAATAGATATCTCTAAATCTGTACCTTTACACTCCTTCAGTTTTATGAGCGATTTTATCCATCATGAATGCGGAGTAGCATTGGTAAGGCTACTTAAACCGCTTGATTTTTATAAAGAAAAGTACGGTTCAGCCCGGTATGGTCTTCATAAGCTCTACCAGCTGATGGAAAAAATGATAAACCGGGGTCAAGATGGGGCAGGAATAGCTACAATAAAACTAGATGCTATTCCGGGCACCACTTATATTGACCGAATGCGCTCCACCGAACATAAGGCTACACAGGATATTTTTGGCCAAATCAATGAATTATTCACGAAAGCACAGCAAAAGCACCCCGAATCTTACAAAAAAGCACAATGGCAAAAACAAAACATTCCCTTTTGCGGCGAATTAATGTTAGGCCATTTAAGATATGGAACTTTTGGCCATAATAGCGTGCACAGTTGCCATCCATTCCGCCGCCAAAATAATTGGATGAGTAGGAATTTAGTGGTTGCCGGAAATTTTAATCTCACAAATGTGGAAGAACTTTTCGGTCATTTAGTAGAATTAGGTCAGCATCCCCGAGAAGTAACAGATACGGTAACTGTAATGGAAAAAATCGGACATTTTTTAGATAAAGAGAACGACCGATTATTTAAAGTACATAAGGAAGCAGGGCATGAAAATGCTGAAATCAGTAAGCTAATACAACGCGATATTGATGTCAATTCTATTTTAACAGAGAGTAGTAAAAAATGGGATGGAGGTTATGTGATGTGTGGATTAATCGGACATGGAGACGCGTTTGTATTAAGAGATCCCAACGGAATTCGACCTGCATTTTATTATCAAGACGAGGAAATTGTAGTAGTGGCCAGTGAACGACCGGTTATTCAAACCGTTTTTAATGTTACTATTGATAAGGTGAAGGAAATGAAACCGGGGCATGCCGTAATTATTAAAAAAAATGGTCAAGTAAGTGAAGAAAAAATTATTGAACCGGGAGAAAAGAAAGCTTGTTCATTTGAACGCATTTATTTTAGTAGAGGAAACGATGCTGATATTTACAATGAGCGTATACAATTGGGCAAAAACTTAACGGAATCTGTTTTGAAAAGTGTAAATTATGATTTGGACTCTACTGTTTTCAGTTACATTCCCAATACGGCAGAGCTTGCTTTTGGCGGTTTGGTAGAAGGAATTAAACAACACAATGATTTAACACGAATTGGAAATATTTTAAAAATGAAAGGGGAATTGAGCCAGACTGATCTTAAAAAAGTACTGGATCAACGTGCAAGAGTACACAAGGTGGTTTTAAAAGACGCAAAACAAAGAACCTTTATAACAAACGATGAAAGCAGGGATAGCCTAGTTAATCTGGTTTATGATATTACCTATGGAACCGTTCGAAAAGGAAAAGATACTTTAGTTGTTTTAGATGATAGCATTGTTAGAGGAACTACCTTGAAAAAAAGCATTTTGAAAATTTTAGATAGACTGGGTCCAAAGAAAATCATTGTTGTAAGTTCAGCTCCTCAGATTCGCTTTCCTGATTGTTACGGTATTGATATGGCTGTATTAAATAAATTTATCGCTTTTGAAGCCACCATTTCACTACTCAGAAAAAAAGGAAAAGAGAATTTTCTGGAAGAAATTTATGAAAAAGCTTTAGTGGAGTTTGAAAAACCTAAGGAAGACCAAATTAATGTTGTGAAGGAACTTTATGCCACTTTTTCAGTGGAGGAAATCTCAAAAGAGATTGCCGCATTAATTAAGCCAAAAGATTTAAACGCAGATTTAGAAATCATTTATCAAAGCATTGAAGGATTGCATAATGCCTGCCCAAATCATACCGGTGATTGGTACTTTACCGGAAATTATCCAACTCCCGGAGGAAACCGCGTTAGCAATAAGGCATTTATTAATTTCATGCAAGGCAAGAATATCAGAGCCTATTAGTAAGTACGAAGTTAGAATGGAGAAGTAAGAAGTTAAGCTAGTGAAGTTAGCCTATTTATTGGTTATTCGCCTATAGTAATTCGGACTTGCATATTAATAATTCCTGTATTTTGTGGTTAAGGAAAAGATGTGAGTCAATAATTCTTTTTCCGTTTCGTTAAATTTTAGACCTCTTCTGGCAAATACTTTTTCAGCGGTTTCAAATAATTTTTCGGGCTTGTAAGTTTCACTTTCATCAGCTCCGCCCCAATAAAAAGAAGGTATATGGGTTGGCGGAAATCCACCGCCAAATATATTGGCTCCAACACCAACAACAGTTCCGGTATTTAGCATGGTATTAATTCCTGTTTTGGAATGATCGCCCATAATTAAACCGCAAAATTGCAGTCCGGTATCCGTCATTTTCTCATTCAAATAATTGAAAATTTTCACATTGGCATAGTTGTTTTTCAAATTACTGCTATTCGTATCTGCACCTAAATTACACCATTCTCCAATCACTGAATTTCCAATAAATCCATCATGCGCTTTGTTGGTATAGCCAAAAATCACACAATTATTTACTTCACCTCCTATTTTGCTATGTGGACCAATAGATGTAGGACCGTAAATTTTTGTATTCAGTTTTAAGGCGCTATGTTCACCTAAATAAAACGGCCCACGTATGGCACTGCCCTCCATTATTTCCGCTTCCTTCGCTACATATACCGGTCCACTATGGGTGTTAATTGTACAAGCTTCGGCAACAACTCCTTTTTCAAAAAAAACTTGCGAGCGTTTCCCAATTATTTTTACGCTACTTTTTATAGGCGCACTTTTTTTGCCTTTGGTTAAGAATTTAAAATCCTCCTGAATAGCTTCCCCGTTTTTTCTGAATATGTCACAAATATTTTCCAGATACAAGAGCGTGCCTTTGAATTGTTTTTGAATTAGTTTATTGGAACGGTTAATATTTTCAATGTTGCCGTTAAATGCAATTAAAGTTTGGTTTTGAAATAAAGCCTCGTTTTTATTTAATTTTTTAATTTCTTTAACCAATGCATCATTCGGACAAATATTAGAGCTGATGAAGATGCCGGAATCGGTTTGAGGAAACGGAAATTTGTTTGATAAATAAGTTTGAGAGTATACCCGGCATTTAAGTTTCAAGTATTTTTCCCATTTTTCACGAATAGTTAAAATACCGAATCGAATATCAGCAATAGGGCGGGTGTATGTAAGCGGCAAAAATTCTTTCCATTTTCTCTCGCTGTCAAACAAAACAAATTCCATGTGTCAATAATTACCCTAAAAGTAATAAAAACCAAACAATTTGAGCAGTATATTTCTAATTGATAAATTTGTGCCATGAAAAAGATTCTAATAATAGGTGCCGGAAGGTCGGCGGTGTGTTTAATTGAGTATTTACTGAGGGCTTCCGATACCTACGGGTTTTCTGTAACCGTTGCAGATTCTGACTTGACATTAGCCAAACGAAGGGTGGCTGACTTTTCGAATGGAAAAGCAATGAGTTTAAATATTTTGGAATCAGAACAAAGAAGAGACACTATAAAAAAGCATGATTTTATAATTTCAATGTTACCCGCTCATTTGCATATGGAAGTGGCTCTGGATTGTTTAACCTTTGGTAAACATTTGGCAACGGCCAGTTATGTAAGTGAAGGCATGAAAAAATTGAATGACGAAATAAAAAGGAAGAATTTATTTTTTTTAAATGAATGTGGATTGGATCCAGGAATAGACCATGCAAGCGCCATGAAAATAATTGATCATTTACATGATGAAGGAGCGGTTATTCACACCTTTAAATCTTATTGCGGCGGCTTGGTAGCGCCTGAAAGTAATGATAATCCCTGGGGTTATAAGTTTAGCTGGAATCCGAGAAACGTTATATTGGCCGGACAAGGTGTTGCGCAATACTTATTAAACGGAGAAATGCGTTTTATTCCCTATAATCGTTTATTTACGCAAACAGAACAAGTAGAAGTAGATGGATTTGGGCAATTTGATGCATATGCAAACAGAGATAGTTTAAGTTATATTGAAAGTTACCAATTGCAGGGCGTACAAACAATGCTAAGAGGTACCTTGAGAAATGTTGGTTATTGTAAGGCCTGGAATGTGTTTGTGAAATTGGGATTAACCGATGATAGTATAGTTTTTAACGGTATGAAAGGGAAACGTTTTGCCGATTTATTAATCGCTTTTTTACCGGAAGAAGGCCTGAGCCTAAAAGAATCGCTTCGAAAATTTATGGGTATTGAATACGATTCAAAAACAGAAGAAATGCTGGGTTATTTAGAACTTTTTGGTGATAAAGTTATTGAGATTGATAAGGGAACGCCCGCGCAAATTTTGCAATCTTTATTGGAAGAAAAATGGAAGCTCAACGATCACGATAAGGATATGATTGTTTTAAAGCATGAATTTGGATTTACTAAAAACGGAAAAGAAGGTAAAATTGAATCTTCATTAGGGTTGCTCGGAAAAGATAATGATCAAACGGCTATGGCCCAAACGGTGGGCTTACCTTTAGCCATTTGCGTAAAAAATTTCTTAACCAATAAAATAAAAAGTACAGGAATACAAATTCCAACCACAAAAGAAATTTACATACCCTTATTAGCAGAGTTGGAAACTTTTGGTATCCGCTTTAATGAAAAGAAGGAAGTGAAGGAATAGATTTGCGAATTATTGACCACCTCTCATGGCTTTCATTTTATCCATGTATTCGGTATAACTCATCATTTTAAAACCTTCGGTGTTGGCTTTAAAAACTGAATCATCAATTAAGTCAGTATTCACTTCGGTAGCAACCATTACCACCTTCATGTCCATTCCACCTTGATTTTGTGAGGCCTCAATCGATAAGGGATAACCTTTTAAATCACCAAAATCCATGCCTCTGCCCGACATACCTTTTGAATGTTTATCCGGCGATTTTAGTTTATCTGTTACCCAAAGCGTAACCTTGTTTTCTTTTTTATCTTTTTTGTCAATTACGGTTACAATAGCTTTTGTACACTCATAACCGGCAATTGTTTTTTTGTCATTAGTATATTCAATATTTGGTTTATTATCAGATTTATTTTTTTTGTCTTCCGCTTCTAATTCTTCTTTGGTCATGGTATAACCAGTTTTATTTCCCATCTGATCGCTTAATGAAGTAAGCGTAGTTCCATCAAAATAATTTACATTACTGCCCATCATGCCAACGGTTTCCTGCTTGTGTTTTTCGCCTTTTGAGTAACTGGTAATTTCGTTATCACCAAATCCAGCATATTCAGGAGGTAAACCTTCTATTTTCATACTCATTTTAACAGTGAAACAATCCTGAGCTAAAGCTACTGTTGCCATAAAGGCTAAAATTGAACTAAAAATTATTTTTTTCATTTTCTTTTTTATTAATTCTTTATCAAATATAAGGCCGTGAATTTTTGTTTGATGTTAAATAAATTTAAATTGAAAGCTTATTGCCAGCTATCAAATAGTTTCTGCATTTCCTCTTTGCTTACAATTTTTAAAGATGCGGGAATATCAAATGTATTATCAGGAATTTCATTATGCACAAATGTTTTAGCTATAAAATGCATTTCAAGGCCCATTTTTTTTGCGCGATAATCCATTAACATACCTTTTACCTGGTGATAGGGATTTAACTTATTGCAATTAACCATTCCTAAATCTTTGGTATACCAGGCTTCAAACTTAACGTCAGGATTTTTGGCCATAGACACATTCAGTTTAATACAATTTAATCCGGCAATTTTTTTGGTTTCTTTGGTTTCTTCTATTATCAATTCGTATTCGCTATTATCTTTTGCAATTTCACTTTCTTTTTCAATGCATGCCTGTTTAATATCTAAAAAGCGTACAGTTTGGGCAATTGTTTGTGCTTTAGTGTCACCAATAATGGCTGTATTAAACATGCCCATGGTGCTCATTTCCATGCAAAATTTATCGCCTTTAAATTTTAAGGTAGCTGAGCTGGGTGCAAGTCCATAAAATGGGTGTTTTTCATCCACGCCTTTGGAATCAAATTCAATAGTACCTTCCTCGGCTGCGCCTTCCTTTTCCGGTTTACAGAAATTGAAAAATAAAAGCAGTCCTGAAAGGACAAAAAATTTAAGAATATTTGAAGCTCTAATAATAATACAAAAGCTTAAAAATAGAGATAATTTCTTAATAATAAAATAAGAAAGCCACTCTTTTTAGAAGCGGCTATAATCTGTTTAGATTTGGTAAAATAGTAGTATTTGATCAGCGAACGGTAACTGCTTTTTCAACGGTTTCGCCTTCTTCTAACTTAATAATTCCTGTACCATTATAGGTTTTAGTTCCTATTTTAGTAGTAGCTCTTATATCGTAAATAGCAGGCAATTTAAAAGTGAATTTAACTTTTCCGTCAGCATCTGTATCCCCGCTGGCTTTAACATCTGCAACCACAGTGCCCCCGTTTGAAGTACGTACTATGGCGAAAAGCTGCACGTTAACATTTCCAAAACTGTTCCCGGATGAATCAACACAATGAACAGTGGCCACGCAATCGGTCTTTTTTCGGCATGCCGTGTTAGTAAATAACATGCATGAAAGTAAAAATCCTGCTACGATTAGAAGCAATGGTTTCATAGATAATTTTTTGCTAAACAAATATAGTAAATTTGTTTCATATGAAAAATAAAATTGTTGGTCTGTTCAGCATGATTTTGATGCCTTTTTTGGGGTATACGCAAACTTGGAGTAAGGAAACGATCGAAATAAACACCAATTTGGGTACAATGAAAGTGAAATTGTTTGAAGAAACTCCCTTACATAAGAACAATTTTTTAAAATTGGTCAAAGCCGGATTCTATGATTCATTATTATTTCATCGTGTGATTAATAATTTTATGATTCAAGGCGGTGACCCCGACAGTAAAACTGCAAATGATACAGCTTTATTGGGAAATGCAGATGTAGGCTATTGGATTCCATCAGAGTTTAATCCTAAAATTTATCATAAAAAAGGGCGGTTGTGCGCGGCAAGGGAAAATGATGATGTGAATCCTAAAAAAGAATCTTCCGGCTGTCAGTTTTATATTGTTATGGGTAAAAAACACGACTCCATTTCATTAAAAAAAGCAGAAATAAGAGTAAATAAAGAACTTGTTTCAAAAATTAATTACACCAGAGCATTTAGCGGTAAAAGTCCCGAATTAAAAAGATTATATACGCGTTTATTAACCGAAAATAAGCAGGATAGTTTGAATTATCACGTAAGACAATTGAATGATGACGGATGTATGCGCGAATACCTTGATTCGGCCAGATATATGTTTTCAAAACAACAGCAAAAAGATTATTTTTCGGTTGGAGGGACGCCTCATTTAGATAATAATTATACTGTTTTTGGCGAAGTAATTGAAGGATTAGAAGTGATTGATAAAATATCAGCGCAACAAACAGATAAAAACGACAGGCCCTTAAAAAACATAAGAATGAAAATAAGAGTGACGGAAAATAAAAAATAGGTATTTTTAAACTCAATTTGAAAGAATAGATATGACTAAAATTAAATTTGGAACCGACGGATGGAGAGCCATCATTGCAAAGGATTTTACAGTAGATAATGTGGCCAGAGTTAGTGAAGCTACAGCTAAATGGTTGTTAAAACAGAATAAAAAAAATATTGTACTTGGACATGATTGCCGTTTTGCCGGTGAACTTTTTGCGGAAACGGCAGCAAAAGTTTTTGTTGCCAATGGATTAAAAGTTTATTTAGCTAAAGATTATATAAGTACGCCCATGATTTCGCTTGGCGTTGTTCAGCTTAAAGCAGATTTGGGAATTATAATTACTGCTTCCCATAACCCGCCTTCCTACAACGGTTATAAAGTGAAAGCACACTATGGCGGACCATTAGGCCCTGAGCAGGTACAAGAAATTGAAGACATAATTCCCGAAAAGGCCAATGAAAATTATTTAAGTATTGATCTGGAGCAAGCAATAAACAACAAGCAAATTGAAATGAGTCCGTTGGAGGATATGTATATCAAACATTGTGAGAAAAATTTTGATTTGAAAGCTATTCGCGATTCGGGATTAGTGTTGGCATATGACAGTATGTTTGGAGCCGGACAAAGAGTAATGCGAAAATTATTTCCGGACATACACCATTTACATAGTGATCACAATCCGGGCTTTCATGGCCAGGCTCCTGAACCCATTCATAAAAATTTAATGGAGTTTAGTAATTTTATTAAGGATAAAAAAAACATCTCCTGCGGATTAGCCACAGATGGTGATGCCGATAGAATAGGATTATATGACAGTAACGGAAACTTTGTAGATTCACACCATATCATTTTGTTGTTGATTCATTATTTGGTGAAATATAAAGGCTTGAACGGAAAAGTGGCTACTGCTTTTAGTACTACAAACCGTATAAAAAACATGTGTAAGTATTATAATTTACCCCTGGATGTGGTTAAAATTGGCTTTAAATACATTTGTGGTATTATGGTTACTGAAGATGTTTTAGTTGGAGGAGAAGAGAGTGGAGGAATTGCTATAAAGGGACATATACCAGAAAGAGATGGTATATGGATGGGATTAACTATTTGGGAATTTATGGCCAAAACCGGAAAATCATTGCAAGAATTAATTAAAGAAGTGTATGATATTACCGGTTCGTTTTGGTTTGAAAGAAACGATTTATACATCAATGATGCCATAAAGAACAAAGTATTGGAAAACTGCAAGGCCGGTAATTATTCGGCATTCGGTAAATACAAAGTAACGCGTGTGGAAGATTTAGATGGCTGGAAATATTTCTTCGATGAAAATACCTGGCTGATGATTCGCGCCAGCGGAACGGAACCTGTTTTAAGAACTTATGCTGAAGGAGAGAACAAACAAAAAACGGATGATATTTTAGAAGAAGCGAAAAAGGTTTTATTGAGTTAAAATTTAACCGCTAAGGCACAAAGGATTCACAACGTTCTCTAAGGGCAATATATAAAAAAAAGCTATTTCAATTGAAATAGCTTTTTAGTTTGTTGTTTTAGGATAGTTTATTTAATCTTGAAAGCAGCTTTTACTTTGCTTACATAATCTAATTTTTCCCATGTAAACAATTCCACTTTCATGGTTTTAGATTTTCCGTCAGGAGTTTTAAATGTTTTTGTTACAGTCTCATTCTTACGTCCCATATGTCCGTAAGCTGCGGTTTCGCTATACATAGGAGTACGTAATTTAAAACGTTGCTCAATAAAGTATGGGCGCATATCAAATACCTTCTCCACAATTTTAGCAATTTCGCCATCTGTCATTTTTACTTTTGCAGTTCCATAGGTGTCAATAAATATTCCCATAGGTTTAGCAACGCCAATAGCATAAGATACTTGTACTAGAACTTCTGAGCAAACACCGGCAGCCACTAAATTTTTTGCGATATGACGAGTTGCATAAGCTGCGGAACGATCAACTTTACTTGGATCTTTTCCTGAAAAAGCCCCACCACCGTGTGCTCCTTTTCCTCCGTAAGTGTCAACAATAATTTTCCGGCCTGTTAATCCGGTATCTCCATGCGGGCCACCAATTACAAATTTTCCGGTTGGATTAATGTGATATGCAATTTTATCATTAAATAATTTGGCGTATTTAGGATATTTCTTTTTAACGCGAGGAATTAAAATATTAATGATATCTGCTTTAATTTTCGCTAACATTTTTGGTTCTGAATCAAAATCATCATGTTGTGTAGAAACCACAATAGCATCAATTCGAACCGGTTGATTATTATCATTATATTCTAATGTAACCTGTGATTTCGCATCCGGACGTAAATATTTAATTTCTTTATTTTCTCTTCGTAAAGCAGCAAGTTCAATTAAAATACCATGTGCTAAATCTAAGGCCAATGGCATATAATTAGCAGTTTCATTAGTAGCGTAACCAAACATCATTCCCTGATCGCCGGCACCTTGTTCTTCTTTCTTCTTTCTTTCAACACCTTGATTGATATCGCCGGATTGTTCGTGGATAGCTGAAAGCACTCCGCAAGAATTGGCTTCAAACATATATTCTGCTTTGGTATATCCGATTTTACGAATTACCTCACGTGCAATTTCCTGTACGTCCAAATAGGTTTTGGATTTTACTTCACCCGCTAAAATAACCTGACCGGTTGTTACCAGCGTTTCGCAAGCCACTTTACTCGAAGGATCGAATGCTAGAAAATTATCAATTAATGCGTCCGATATTTGATCGGCCACTTTGTCCGGATGTCCTTCCGAAACAGATTCTGAAGTAAATAAATAACCCATTTGTTTTTCTTTTAATTAATAGGCTTCAAATGTAATGTAATCATTGAATATTTCAAACAATAATAAAAAAAATGTACATTTAAGTATATATTTTATAATCATGATACAAAATTTAAAATTATTCGTATTAGCAATATTGTTTAATACTTGCAGTATACTAAATGCTCAATACAGTTTTTCGGTATCGAATGCAGCGTATTCGGATTTAGTAAGTCCCAATGTATTATCATCTAGTGGATGGAGTTACGCCACAAGTTTTAGTGTTAATTTAGGATTCAATTTTAGCTTCGCGGGTAATACGGTAAATAGCATTAATGTTGAGGGAGGGGGATTTACATTTTTCGACCCATCGTATAATAATTTATTATTGCCTTTTGGTTGCAGGCTTAAGGCAAAAGCCGGGGGCAACTCCCCAATTTCTTATTTTTCAGAAGGAACTGCTCCAACTCGAATTATGAAAATAGAATGGAAAAATGCGGAGTATTTTTATGATGTTAACGCAACTGCCAATTTTCAATTATGGTTGTTTGAGGGTATAAACCGAATTGAAGTTCATGTAGGTACCTGCACGGTTCCGAATGCAACATTGGTTTATCAGGGAAATGGAGCTGCGGGGCCTGCCGTTGGAGCCTATAAATTTGTGAGTATAAATAATTGCCAGTATGGAATAGGTTTAACCGGTGCGGCGGCAAGCCCAACTGTTAATAATTTCTTATCCGGAAATATAAACGTTTTTAATTATGCCGTTGCCGGTACGCCAAGCACAGGAACTGTTTATAATTTTTACGATACGAATACGGGTTTAGAAAAGAAAGAAGTAGATGAAAATAGAAATGTATTTGCATCTGATAAATCAATTTATTTTCAAAATATTCCGCAAAATAACAGCGTATTAATTTATAATATACAAGCAAAATTGGTAAAAGACCTAAAAGATGTGAAAGAGAGAATAAATGCTGGAGATTTAGAAAACGGAATTTATTTTGTTCGAATTATGAATGAGCAAAATAAACAGGTGTTTACTAAAAAAATATTGCTGAATTAAACTTGGGTAAGTTTAAATTCATAACCTTCCATAATTTGATTGCAGAGTAATTTTTTGCAGGCTTCTTCTACTTTTGCTCCGGCTTTACTTTCATTTTCAGCTTCAATTTCTAAAGTAATATGTTTGCCAATTCTTACATTTTGAATTTCGGGTAATCCTAAATTCTTCATAGAGCCGGTAACGGCTTTTCCTTGTGGGTCGAGTAAAGCTTTTAAGGGCATTACATCAATATCTGCAATAAATTTCATGAGCTTATTTTTACTTTACGAATATACGAATTGATTAATTGAAGGGTTTAAAAATAAATCAACAGTTTATCATTTATCAACAACGCGGGTCCAGGTATCTGTTCGTCCAATCATGGTTATGCCAATATATCCTCTCACTTTGAGTGTGTTCTCATTCTCTAATGTCATTATGCACTTGTACGTTTTGCCATTTTCGGGATCATAAATTGTTCCGCCTTCATAAGATTTTTTTCCGGCATAAGTGAAACCAAGTAAATTATCCATTCCTAAAATGTTATTCTTACGTTTATTTTCATCCGGATTTTTATCATCTTTTTTAACCGAACCATCGGCTCGGTTAGGTTCTTTTAACCATACAATTTTCCCGCCAAATTTGCTTTCGCCGTAAGTTGTAATTTTTACGTGCGCCTTACCACTACCGGTTAGCCACATACCTAAAATTTTATCTGCCTCAGCGTTTTGGGATTTAATATTGCCAAATGATAATAATGCAATAAATAAAATTGTAATTTTTTTCATGTTTTTATTTTTGTCTTTAAATTGTTTAAAACGGAAAATCCGATGTAGGATAAAACGATAAGCGGGATGCCGTTAAATCGAATGAGCACAATTATTAAAATACTCCAAAGGATAAATAACCAGCGTACTTGATTGCCTTGCCAGCCAAAATGTTTGAATTTGAAAGAAAAAAGTTCTACCTCAAGAACCAGTAAAACACAAAAAATTAAAATAACAAAGGCCATAAAATAGGGGTGGCCTAATTTATTCATGTATAAATCGTATTTTAAATCGTAAGAAAGTAAATCATTGATGGAATAAGATTTATGTTCAAATTCATAATAAGTAGTTTTTATAAGGAAGGCAATGGAACAAAAGAAAATAGAATTGGCCGGAGTGGGTAAACCAATAAAAGCATCTACTTGTCTATCGTCGTTGTTGAATTTAGCTAATCTTAGTGCTGAAAAAATCGGAATTAAAAAAGCGATGTAAGGCAAATAATGATCAAAGGCATGCACGCTGTTGGGAACACCCTGGTGTGGCATTGACGAGAAAATATAATGGTTGTTGGTGAATTGTAATACACGAAACATGACTATGCCCGGTACTACACCAAAGCTCACTACGTCGGCTAATGAATCTAAATCTTTTCCAATATCCGAGCTTACATTTAAAATTCGTGCTGCCATGCCGTCAAAAAAATCGAACAAGGCGGCAAGACCCACCAAATAACAAGCCATGATGATATTACCATCCATTGCTTTTACAATGGCCAGGCAACCGCAAAGCAGATTTAAACAGGTTATAGCATTGGGTATATGCTTTTTTATCACAGTTTAAATTTAATAAATGAAATTGATTAAATGCTTATTTCTTAAAATAAGAATGAGAAAGACGAATAACTACCATATAATTAATAACGGTGATGAGATTCGTTTAATAATTCAATGAAAAAGTAAGCTTGGACGAAAGAATTTTTTACCCCTGAATTTTAGAACTCAAGTCTTCCCATTTCTGCATCTCCTGTTCAAGTTCTTTTTTTAAGGCATTGTATTTCGCAAAAAAAGATTGGTCATTCATCAACTTTTCGTATTCTTTCGGATCCGCTAATAAGGCATCCGACTTTTTAATTTCGCTTTCCAGCTTTTCAATATTTTCTTCGGCTTTTTTTATTTGGGAGCGAATTTTCTTTTGCTCGGCTTCGGCATTTTGTTTTTCTGTATTGGCCGTATTTGTTGCTGGCGCCGGTTTTTTTTCGGCACTCTTTTCTTTTTTATCTAAATCCAACTCATTCAAACGCTCTACTTTACGCAATTGCATAAATTCTTCAATATCGCAAAGGTGTTCTTTCACTTTTCCGTCTCTGAATTCAAATAAACGATGGCAAATTCCTTTCATAAAATCACGGTCGTGACTTACCATAACTACCGTGCCTTCATAATCGATCAATGCTTTTTTTAATATCTCTTTAGAACGAATATCCAAGTGATTGGTGGGCTCATCCATCAACAGTAAATTGTAGGGCTCCAATAATAATTTACACAAAGCTAATCTTCCTCTTTCTCCTCCGCTTAGTACTTGCACTTTCTTATCAATATCATCCCCTCTGAATAAAAAAGAACCCAATAAACCACGCACTTGTTTTCTCATTTCACCTACGGCCGCATCATCAATGGTTTCAAAAACTGTTTTTTTGGGGTCGAGTTTTTCTTCCTGGTCTTGCTCAAAATACCCGGTTAAAACACTATGGCCTATTTGCACGGTTCCATCGAATGGAATTTTTCCTGCAATCATTTTCATCATGGTACTTTTTCCTTCACCGTTTCTTCCAACCAAACCAATTTTTTCGCCTTTGGTAATAATGAAATTGGCATCCGAAAAAATTTGTTTATCGCCATATTTTTTTCCGGCCTCTTCAACAGTTAAAACAATTTTACCGCTGTGAGCCGGAGCAGGAAAACGGAAATTCAATACCGTGTTATCCATATCATCCACTTCCACACGCTCCATGCGATCTAATTTTTTGATTAAGGATTGAGCGAAGGAAGCTTTACTGGCCTTTGCCCGGTATTTATCAATTAATACTTCGGTTTGATTGATTATTTTTTGTTGATTTTTTTGCGCGTTTTCTTGTTGTTCAATTCTTTCTTGTCTCAGCACCAAATAACGCGAGTAATTGGTTTTGTAATCGTAAATTTTTCCGTTTACAATTTCGATGGTTCGTGAAGTAACTGTATCTAAAAATGTTTTATCGTGACTGATTAATACCACTGCACCCGGAAAATCTTCCATAAATTCTTCCAGCCACATGATCGCTTCAATATCGAGGTGATTAGTGGGCTCATCGAGTAATAAGATATCGGGTTTTTGTAATAGCAGTTTAGCTAATTCAATCCGCATTCTCCATCCTCCGCTGAATTCGGCGGTTTGTCTTTCAAAATCTTTACGTTCAAAGCCCAAACCTTTCAGCACTTTTTCTATTTCCTCGTCTTTGCTTCCGGCGCCGATAATATCTAAGCGGGTATAAAGTTCGGTTTGTTCTTCAATCAGTTTAGCATAAGAGTCGCTTTCGTAATCCGTTCTGGTTTCCAGCTCATGATTTATTTTTTCGATTCTGCTTTCCAGAATATTAATTTCCTGAAAAGCTGTTTCTGTTTCACCAAAAACCGTTCGGCCATGTTGATGAATCATGTCTTGGGGTAAGTAACCGATTTTACATTCGCGGGGCACGGCAATTTCACCTTTGCTGGGATTTTGCTCGCCCGCCAGTAATTTTAAAAGTGTACTTTTTCCTGCACCGTTTTTACCGGCTAATCCAATTCTGTCTTTTGGATTAATTAAGAAACTGATGTTGTCAAATAAATTATGACCGCCAAAACTTACTGTTACAGCATTAACCGAAATCATAAAACAATATTAAATCATTAAAATCTGCTTTTTCCAAATCCTTTTTTTGCCGGTTTATCGCCGTATGAACGACCTCCACCTTCAGAAGATGATTTTTTTACAAATTTACGTGGGCGTTTTTCATTATCATCTCTTCTTTTAAATCCACCGCTTTTACCGGAATTGCTTCTTTCTCCGCCACGGTATCCACCACTGCCATTACCTCTGAATCCGCCACCGCCGCCACCGCTGCGATTTCCTCCACCTTCACTCATTTTCTTTTTACTTACTTCCAATTGAACCTTACGATTATTAAATTCTGTATCGGCGGAATTTATTGCCAAGAAAGTATCTACAAATTTACTTTCAGTTTCAAAAAAGGAGAAACTGCTTTTGATATCTAAATTAAATATCATACGTGGATGTAGTTTAACGGCGTCCGCTAAATAATCTTTTAAACTGTTGCGATTAAATCCATCCATCATACCCATATTAATGAAGAAACGGGTAACACGGCTATTTCCAAAAGCACCATCGGTATTTCCGGTCAGTGTGTTTAAATCCTGTGCATCTTCGTAATATTCATGGAAGCGATTAAACTCTTCGCTAATGAAACGTTTAATTAATTCTTCTTTACTTAAATCTTTTAATTCTTCATAAATTTTAGGAAGGAAAGTTTCAATTTCATCATCCTTAACAGAAACGCTGTGTAATTTGTGAACCAGATTAAAAAGTTGTTTCTCGCAAACTTCCACGCCGGTTGGTACGTTTTTACGTTCGAATTTCTTTTTAAGAATTCTTTCTATATCGCGAATGCGTGATTGTTCTTTTGGAGTAATGATAGTAATGGCAATTCCGGATTTACCGGCTCTGGCCGTTCTGCCTGTTCTGTGCGTATAGTTCTCCACATCCTCAGGTAAATTAAAATTAATTACATGGGTTACATCATTTACATCAATTCCTCTGGCTGCAACATCAGTTGCCACCAACATTTGTAAGGTTTTGCTTCGGAAACGTTTCATTACAAAATCACGCTGACTTTGTGATAAATCGCCATGCAAAGCATCAGCACTGTACCCGTCTTTAATCAATGCATCAGCAACTTCTTGTGTTTCGGCTTTTGTTCTGCAAAAAACAATCCCAAAAATTTCGGGGTAATAATCCACAACTCTTTTTAGCGCCGGATAACGGTCGCGGGGATGCACCAAATAATATACGTGTTCGATATTAGCGGCACCTTCATTTTTATTTCCGGCTGAAAGTTCAGCAGGTTTGCTCATGTAGTTCTTGGCAATGCGTTCAACCTCTTTAGGCATGGTTGCACTAAACAGCCATGTATTTTTATCTTTTGGAGTTTCTTTTAAAATGATGTCCAGGTCTTCTTTAAAGCCCATATTCAACATTTCATCTGCCTCATCCAATACAATATATTTTACGGTATTTAAATTAACCACCTTTCTTTCTATCATATCAATTAAACGGCCCGGGGTGGCTACAATTACCTGCACACCTTTTCTTACTTCTTTAATTTGTCCATCAATTCGGGCACCGCCATAAATTGCGCAAATAGAAAAATTAGAAAAATACTTGCTGTATTTTTTAAGATCTCCGGTAATTTGCATGCAAAGTTCACGCGTTGGAGCAAGCACTAAAGCTTGCGTTATTCTGTTATCACAATCAATTCTACCTAAAAGAGGCAAGCCAAAAGCTGCTGTTTTTCCGGTACCGGTTTGTGCAAGCGCAACTAAATCGGTTGAATTATTTAATAAGAGGGGAATTGTTTTTTGCTGAATTGGGGTTGGCTCAGTAAATCCAAGGTCTGTAATACCTTTTAAAAGGTTACTCTGAAGACCTAATTCTTCAAACGTCATTTTTTTTAAGTTTTAATTATACATTAAAGCTGAGGTACCTTGCTTTAATGCTTCATGCCGACAAAAAACAGGCCAGGTAATTCAGATTTCTGGTGCAAATATACTAAATATCTGAATTAAATTGGTTTAAATGCAGTTAATTAAACGAAAATAAGCAAGAAATACGTAAATTAGAGCCTCTTTTTTAGAATGAGCAATCATTATGCGATTATAATGGCCGGTGGCGTAGGTTCGAGGTTTTGGCCTATGAGCACTTCAAAGCACCCCAAACAGTTTCTTGATATTTTAGGAAGCGGTAAAACCTTATTGCAGCAAACTTACGAGCGCATGCGTATGTTATGCCCGAATGAAAATATTTTTGTGGTTACTAGTCAGGCGTATTATGAATTAGTAAATCATCAAATACCCGAATTACCTAAAGCAAATATCTTACGCGAGCCTTCCCGAAAAAATACGGCTCCTTGTATCGCTTATGCCACTTACAAAATTCATAAATTAAATCCGAATGCAGTAACCATTGTGGCTCCAAGCGACCACATGATTAAAAAGGAAAATGTTTTTGTGCGCGCTATAAATTCTTGTTTTGATAAAGCACAGAAAGAAAACTGTTTGATTACCTTGGGTATAAAACCTACCAGACCGGATACCGGTTATGGTTATATACAATTTATTGAAAGTTCTGAGGCCGATAAAGAGCAGCGCATGTATAAAGTAAAAACTTTTACTGAAAAACCGGACATGGAAATGGCTAAGTTTTTTTTGGAGAGTGGGGATTTTTTATGGAATTCGGGAATTTTTATCTGGCGAAGTTCAGAAATAATAAAATCACTAGAAGCGCACGATCCGGAATTGGCGAATGTATTTAAAGATTGTTGGGATGCTTACAATACCGCAGACGAAGAAACAGCTATTAAAAACGCGTATACTATTTGTAAAAATATTTCGATAGATTATAGCGTAATGGAAAAAGCCGACAATGTTTTTGTGCGAGCGAGTGCAATTGGCTGGAGTGATTTAGGAACCTGGGGAAGTTTATATACCCATATTCAAAAAGATGATCATCAAAATGCTTCCATAGGTAAAAATGTTATGCTTTACAATTCTTCAAACTGCATTGTACATGTACCTAAAGATAAATTGGTGGTTTTGCAGGGCTTGGATGATTACATTGTGGTAGAGAGTGAAGGCGTATTAATGATATGCAAAAAAGAAGACGAGCAACAAATCAGAAATTTTGTAAATGATGTGAAGGTGAAAAAAGGAGAAAGATTTATTTAGCATTACAATTAAAATTATTATTTTCGTTTATATTTTATTTTCAATTTAAATCAACCTAAATTAATTTGTATGAATTTTATTAAAAGTGTTTTATTTACATTATGTATTTTCGGTTTTAATGCAATTAATCTGAATGCCCAATCTTATAACCTGGTTATTTTTTCAGAAGACGGTGATCCTTTTTACGCAATTGTAAATGGAGTTCGCCAGAATGATAAGCCGGAGACGAATATCAAAGTAACGGGTTTAACCGCTGAAGCTTTAAGTTTACGAGTTGAATTCGAAAATGCAGCTTTACCAAAACTCAAACAAAATATGATGGGTGAAAATGGTTTTGAACATACCATTAAAATTAGAAGAAATAAAAAAATGGAGTTGAAAATGCAATATTTTGGAAAAGTTGCTTTAGAAGAAGCGCCAAAAAGTTCAGCTTCTACGGTAGCGTATCACACTTCTGAAAATCCGGTTGGTTCCTCTTCCAGTTCAAGTTCAGATCAAGTTAACTACAATACTTCTACTACGATTACTGAAAACGGACAAACTACAACCTCAACAAATGGACCCGGATCAGAAAACATTTCCATTAATTTAAATATTGGTGAAGCCGGCATGAATATGAATGTAGGCGGAATGAACGCTACACAAACATCCATGCAAACAACTTCTTCCTCTACAGTAACCACTACCACACGCACATCCGGAAGTATGAACTCAGCCGGTTCAGTTAATGAAACTTCAGCCTCAGCAGCCTCAACTAAATCTAATGCAGGGTGTAATGTAGCCATGACAAGTGGCTCGTTTGAAAGCATGAAAAAATCAGTGGAGTCGAAACCATTTGCCGACACAAAAATGAGTACAGCCAAATTAGCCACTAAAAATTCATGTTTAAGTGTAGTTCAAGTTAAAAGTATCTGTGCATTATTTAGCATGGATGATGATAAACTGACGTATGCGAAATTTGCATATGATTACTGCGTAGATAAAGCAAATTATTATAAAGTAAGTGAAGCTTTTTCTTTTGATAATACAACAGAAGAGTTTAATCACTTTTTAGAAGCCAAATAGGCAAATAAAATTCTTTTATTACTTGCGTTTTAATTATAGCTATGCTAATGGCTTAGCTTTTTATGGATAAAAATGACCAATTGTGTAAATATTTTTTTAATTATTTGGTGCAAATAAAATAAATACATATTATTGTAGTGTAATTCTGACGAACCTGATTTCCCGGCTTCATTCATCTCAGAAATATATTTTAATAAACATTTAATCAATTAAAAATTATTGGGTTTAGACAAAGTTTAAATCACTAATCGATACAAGTACATGTTTTAATAATTCTATAGATTTTTTAATTTATCAATATCATCATGGCCAAAGAAAAAGACGGTAAAAAAGAAACGCGTGAAAAAAGACCTCGCAAAGTAAAGTTAGATCCCATTAATGAAGAAGCGGTTTCTGAATCAGTTTCAGAAGTGAATGAAGAGGAAAATGTGGTTATGCCTGTTCAGGAAACTGAGGTAGCAGAAACGGTAACAACTGAAGCTACAGCAGAAACTGAAGTTTCTTCAAATGAGTCTGCACAAATGCAGGAAGGCGGAGCTTCAACAACCGCTTCAACAGATGAAAATCAAATTAAAAAACCGGAAAAAGTATATTACAATTTCGATAATATTGTTTTAGTTACCGGCGTATTAGAAATCATGCCTGATGGTTATGGATTTTTAAGAAGCTCAGATTATAACTATCTGAATTCACCCGACGATGTGTATGTTTCTCAATCGCAAATTAAATTATTCGGATTAAGAACGGGAGATGTGGTTAAAGGTGGTGTAAGACCACCTCGAGAAGGAGAGAAGTATTTTCCATTAATAAAAGTTGATCAGATTAACGGAAGAGATCCGGGCTTTGTACGTGACCGCGTGATGTTTGAATACCTAACACCATTATTTCCGTATGAAAAAATAAAATTAACAGGCCATGCACAGGAAAATTTAAGTACACGTGTAATGGATTTGTTTTCACCAATTGGAAAAGGACAGCGTGGTTTAATTGTGGCGCAGCCTAAAACCGGTAAAACCGTTTTATTAAAAGATGTGGCCAATGCAATAGCTGCCAATCATCCCGAAATTTATTTAATTATTTTATTAATTGATGAAAGACCGGAAGAGGTAACGGATATGGCCAGAAGCGTGAAGGCAGAAGTAGTATCGAGTACCTTTGATGAACCGGCGGAAAAACATGTAAAAATTGCTAACATAGTTTTAGAAAAATCAAAACGATTGGTGGAATGCGGACATGATGTGGTTATTTTGTTAGATAGTATTACCCGTTTAGCTCGTGCATACAATACTGTTTCACCTGCCAGCGGTAAAGTATTAACCGGAGGTGTTGATGCCAATGCTTTACATAAACCAAAAAGATTTTTTGGTGCAGCACGTAAAGTGGAGAATGGCGGATCATTAACCATTTTAGCTACCGCCTTAACGGAAACCGGTTCTAAAATGGACGAGGTTATTTTTGAAGAATTTAAAGGAACCGGAAATATGGAATTACAGTTGGATAGAAAATTATCTAACCGAAGAATTTATCCGGCCATTGATTTATTAGCCTCGTCAACACGTAGAGATGATTTATTAATTGATAAAGAAACCTTATCTAGGTTATGGGTATTGCGCAAGCATTTGGGGGATATGAATCCACAAGAAGCCATGGAGTTTTTATTGGAGCGATTGCGAAGAACACAAACCAATGAAGAATTTTTAGTAGGCATGAATGGGTAATGAATAAGAAGGGACTTTATTTTGGTTTAGCGTACAGCCTTTTTGTAATTATTTTTAAGTTAGTAATTCTCTTTGGCGGATTTTCTTTAACTCATTTTGGTTGGTATTATTCCAATATCACAGCTGTTTTTATGGTTATTCCGTTTTACATTTTGGCCATAAAAAGCACACGCGATAAAGATTACAACGGAGTAATAGGAGGGAAGGAAGCGACTAGAATTGCTTTAACTGTTTTTATTGTAGGAGCTGTGTTGGTGAGTGCCTATAATTATTTTGAATTTGAATATGCCGGAAAAAAAATTGCGATTGAGTATTATAACAGTGCTCAGTTTTTAGACTATCTTAAAAAATTACCGCAAGTTAAAGAAGCGGATTATGCAAAGATTATTGAGGAACAAATAAAAAATACGGAAGTTTCAGCTTTTAAAGCAACAACCGGAAAATTATTTTCCTATATATTATTAGGTTTAAGCAGCACGTTTATTTGTGCAGTTCTTTTAAAAAGAAACCGCGTGAATTAATGATCCACAATTAAAAATTCGGTTCTTCTGTTTTGAGCTCTTCCGTTTTCGGTTTTGTTATCTGCTATAGGTGCTGTTTGGCCATAACCCTTTGCACTGATTCTTTTGCCGGGCACCTTAAAACTCTCAATATATTGTTTTACTGAAAATGCACGGTTTGAACTAAGCGCCAGGTTGTCTTTTGGGTTACCAACATTATCGGTATGCCCTTGAATTTCCACTGAGAGATTTGGGTTTTCCAGCAAATATTCGGCAAAAGATTGTAAAATTAATTTACTGGATTCTTCAATCTCGGCACTATTGGTTTTATAATGTATATCGTTAATAACAAAACTTTTTCCTTTATCTGATTTTTGTACAGTTAATTTCACTTCCGGTATTTTTGTTGTTACGGTTACATTTTTCATATCAACTACCGTGGTATTAAAAGCCACAGAATCTTTTTTTACGGTTATAATTAATTTATCTTTGTGTTTTACCTGAACGGCTGCCATGTATTTTCCGCTCGTGCTGTCAACTACGGCGTAAGTTTTTTCTTTGGTTACTGTATTTTTAATTTCCACCACTGCTCCTGCTACAGCTTCTCCGGCGTGATCTTTCACATCACCTTCAAAAAACACAACTTCATTTGGTCGGGCTTCGGCGTATAAATCAAAACTATACATGTCGTAACGCCCGACACCTTTTCCGGCCACTTTTCCTTCATTGTAACTGAAAAAATAAGCTGTTTTGGTATCCTTACTCACAAAAAAACCGCTATCGTCTCCGGGTCCGTTAATGGGTGCTCCAATATTTTCAGGCTCCGACCACTTGCCGCTTTCATCCATTCGTGCAAAGTAAATGTCGTACCCCCCGAAACCGTAATGTCCATCACTGGAAAAATAAATGGTATGACTATCACTATGAATAAAAGGCGTTTTTTCGTTCCCCTTGGTGTTTATGCTAGGGCCTAAATTTTTGGGCACGCTCCATGTTCCGGTGCGCGGATCTTTAACCGTTACATACAAATCAATTCCACCAAATCCGCCCGGACGGTCGCTCGCAAAATAAAGTGTGATGCCGTCGGACGCAATGGTAGGTTGACTATCCCAATATTTGGGATCATTTACTGTTGCACTTAATTTGCGAATGTCGGTCCAGTAATCTTCAATATTATCGCTTACATATAAATCAACATTAGGTTGAGCTCCACCTTCATCTTTCATCATAGCGAAATACAAATGTTTATTATCAATGGAAATGGTGCAACCCCCCTGATTATCATCAGTAACATTAAAGGGTTCAGGTAATGGCTCTCCTTTGGTAAACTGTCCGGTTTTATCCCGTTTTGCAATCATAAAAACTTCTTTTTCCCGATCACTGGCATACACTTGATTTTTACTTACTATAGGTTGTTTGCGAACAAAAAAACAATTTTGATCATCGGGTGATACGTAGGTGAGATATTCATCTCGTTCTGTGGAAACGCCATTTACAACTTTTGGATTAAAGGGTACACCTTTTTTAAGTGAAGATTCTTTTTTAATGGTTTTGATCATCCCTTGAGCATTACCTAAATAGAAATTATAGTTTTTTCCAAACTTGGCATCATCTTCATCCTTAAAATCTATAAACTTTTGCAGGTATTTTTTTGCAGAATCATTATTGCCTGCTTCGTAATAAGCAAATCCCATGAAATAGTAGGGTTCGCTATGAATTTGCGGACAATATTTAATGGCGGCCATGAATGGCTGAATGAGTGGTTTGTAAGGCTTCTCTTCTACTCTTAAACGAACTTCCATTTCAAATCCCATTCTTAAATGAGCTTCCGGAAAGTCAGGTTCCAATTGAATAGCTTCGGTTAAAAACTCCAATCGTTCTTGTTTTTTGTATTTCTTTTTATCCAACGCTTTTTCATAAAGCTTTATGGCTTTTTTATTGAGATCTTCATTACATATTTTTTTAACTTGTTTTTCATCTTCATCCTGCGCCAGCATTGAAATTGGCGATATGGCGAGAAATACTAATAGAATTTGAATCAGATGTTTCATACGATTATTAATACAAATTTAATGCTAAAGAAACAGGTATCCGGTACTTATTATGAATAAATGTGTACCCTTTATTGTTAAAAAGCTTAAACGAAAGCGGAACCGGGTTGAATTACAAAGGCTAAGCTGCGCTGTTCAATAAATTTTTAGTTTGCAATCGGTTTTTCGTCGAGCGTTCTGGTATCTAAGGCATCTCGCAGACCGTTACCAACTAACATAAAAGAAAGCACTAGTATCATAATGGCAATGCCGGGTATAAAAGCTAAGTAAGCTTTATCCATTAGAATATAACCATGGTGTGTGTTGGTCATTTCTCCCCAAGTGGGAACCGGAGGTTGAGCACCAATTCCTAAAAAACTTAATCCGGCTTCTACTAAAATGGCAGATGCAAAATTACTGGCCGCCATTACAATTACCGGCCCCATTACGTTTGGTAAAATATGCCTTAAGATAATGCGCATATTCGTATAACCAAGTGCTCTTCCTGCTTCTACAAATTCTTTCTCGCGAATACTTAGAATTTGTCCTCTTACAATTCTGGCTACTTCAACCCACATGGTTAATCCTACAGCAATAAAAACTTGGATGATACCTTTTCCTAAAACCAAAGTGATGGCAATTACCAATAATAAGGTTGGAATACTCCATACCACATTGATGAGCCACATAATTACTGAGTCAACTGTTCCTCTGAAATAACCGGCTATAGCACCCAATAAAATTCCGATTAAAATGGAAATGATTACAGAAACAAGTCCAACACTTAAACTTATTCTTGTTCCGATTAATAATCTACTTAATAAATCTCTTCCTAATAAATCTGTACCTAGTAAATACTTTTTGGTAACTACATGCTTTTCCTGAATGATTTTTCTTAATTCAGTAATTGATTTAGTTTGTTTAACCGGATTATCAACTTCGTAAAAAGAAACTTCATTTGTAAGTACATTATAATTTATGGGTTCTTTTTGATCAACTGCATAAATCACGTCTGCAACATTTACTTTTGAAATGGAACCGTTATTATTTTTATTACCAGTAAATTCTTCAATTAAAATAAAAGGACCTTTGAAAAAATAGTTATACATCGTAAGCGAGGTGTATTCCGAATAAGAGCCAAATAACATTCTGTCTAAAACCGATGGCTTTACAAAAGTTTCATTTTTCTTAACTAAAATAAAACGGGAAGTGAAGCCGGGCTCTTTGATGTGCAATTCAGGTTTTTGATCATTGGCGTAAGGCGTACTATCAGGTGTAATCAAATAACCTAAAATGGAAATAGAACAGGAAACAAAAATGATAAATAAACCAAGCATGGAAAGTTTATTTCGTTTGAACCTCTTCCAGGTTTGAGCACTGAGGGATTCTGATTCAAAGTCAATTCGTTTCTTTTTAAAAAACATAAGTTCTTACTTCCAGTTTGGTTTAATAAAAATAGATAAGAGACTAATTAATAATACATATACAGGATACACCAAAGCAACAGGTAAAATGTACATAGTCAGACCCTTAGTTTTTAAAAAACGTGAAGCTAAAAATAGTAACAAATTGTCAATTACAAGCTTAATTCCTATAAAAATTAAGCCGAAAGTAGCATTTTGAGCCACTAAAAAGGCATTGAGTATGCAAAAAAGCACCGAAATGTTTGTTAAAAGCGTAACAAAAGCCAATAGGTTATTATAATAATTTTTGTTGGAAGAAAATTTATTGGCCCATCTGATTTTTTGCAGGAAGAGGGATTTGATGTTTGGACATGGGTAGGTATAAACTACAGCCTTATTGCTTTTCAAGTAACTGATCTTTGCGCCTGTTTTTTTTAAATCTTCCAGAAACAATACGTCATCCCCCGAAGTAATAGCTAGGTGACTTTGATAGGATCCAGCTTTTTTAAAAGCAGTTTTAGTAAAAATTAAATTGGCTCCGCTACATAAAAAGGGCTTTTTGAGTTTTGCCATTCCGCAGGAAAGAACATTCAATATATCATTTTCAATAGCCTGTAAGGCCCAAAGCGCACCGGAATTTTGAGAAATAGCTACCGGGCCAATTATCATGTCGCATTTATGTTTTGTGTAAAAGTCTGAAATAGTATACAACCATTCATCGCTTAAGGTATATGTATCTGCATCACGCGTAATGATTAATTCATATTCGGCCAGTTGCAGGGCTTGGAGAATAGATCGTTTTTTCCCCAATTGCTTCTTGTTTTGGATGATTTTATAATTTATTCCGGAAACTTTTAAAATGGCCTGAGCATAATTTACCGTAGAATCCGTGCTCGCATCATCAATTAATATTATTTGCAATTTTGAAAGATCATATTGTTGATGTAAAATTGTTTTTAAACACCTAGGAATATTTTTTTCTTCATTTCGGGCACAGATTATAATGGATATAGGTTCATTTAATGAATCGGAATCGTTTTTAACAAACTCAGATTTAGCAAAACCAAGAATCGGAAAACTTAACAAAAGTGCGTACAAAAATAAAATGCCAAACAAAATATAATATTCAACACTCATTTGTTTCGTTTATTTAATTTAAAATCGAACTCCTGTTGTAAAAGAAAAATATAGCCAAATATACTTGGAATAATAATATTGGTTAGCCAAACAGAAATAGAAGCCAATGCGGCAGCCGTATCGCTAATCCCACAATTTTTAAAAACCAATAATGCAACTGCGGCTCGTATGGCACCTTCTAAAAAACTAATCATGGGTATACTGGTGGTAATGAGAAAATAAATTACAATTCCTATAATAATATTTGAATTAAAATTTCCTGCGAAAAGGTATAAGAGCAAAATAAACTGAACCGAAAATACAATGTAGCGTAACAGTGAATAAGAAAATAATTGAAACAGCAATGAAAAATTGAATTGGAAATTCACCGGTTCAATGTTTTTTGTAGCGCTTATTTTTTTAACGGCATAATTAATAATGCGCGAAATTTTAAAGAGGCTGATTATAAATACCAGCATAACCAAAATAGCAATACCAAATGACAAGTAAGCAATCCAGACCTGATCATGCGCCAATGCATTTAGCTGTATGGCTAAACCAATAAATCCGATTAAATAAGTTAGGGATAATTGAAACATGCCGTTTACAAAATGAAGCACTGAAACGGCCGTTCGGTTTTCAGGTTTAAAAAATATTATTTTGGCTAAAAATTCGGTTGCTCTTCCAGGCGCTAAATTACCTATACAAATTCCGCTATACACCGATTTTTGCGCATTTTTAAAACTGATTTTTTCAATTTGTGCAGTTATTAATTTCCATTTGAAAGATTCAATTCCCCAATTAATCGGAATAAGTAAAAGACAGCCTAATAGACAAAGCAATCCGGTTTGGGATGAAATCGCTTGCAGCAAATAAGTTATATTATCCGGGGTTAAATCGTCTTTTAATTTCCAGTAAATAATAAACACACCGGCAATGCCAATAAAAGCTTTTATAACTATTGATATTATTTTTTTACCCGACATGAATAGCGCTTAAATTTACATTTATTAATGCGAAACAGCGAGAGAATAATTTTAGGAATAGATCCTGGGACGATTGTAATGGGATATGCTATAATTGCTACCTCGGGGGCCAAGGTGAAGTTGGAAAAAATGGGAGTGATTAAACTGGATAAGTTCGCAGAGCATGCCGATCGTTTGAAAAAAATTTTCGATGCTATTATTGAAATAATTGAAGAATATAATCCGGATGAATTAGCCATTGAAGCCCCTTTTTTCGGGAAAAATGTACAGAGTATGCTAAAATTAGGACGAGCGCAGGGTGTTGCTATTGCTGCAGCGTTAAGCAGACAAATTCCGATGACAGAGTATTCTCCAAAAAAAATTAAAATGAGCATAACAGGAAATGGTAACGCCAGTAAAGAGCAGGTTGCAGCCATGCTTAAACAAACGCTTATTATTGAAGAGACTAAATATCCGTTGGATGCAACAGATGCGCTTGGCGCGGCTTTGTGTCACTTTTATCAAAACCGAGGATTGGCGTCCGGTGAAAAAAAAGCAAAAGGATGGAAAGCTTTTATTAATGAAAATCCGGGTAGAAAATTGTAATTAAAGAATAAAAATGGCGGCAACTATCATGATTACTATGATAACCAGATACTGCCATATGTCGGGAAAAAAAGGGGCTATTTTTTTGAAATCATCTTTTAAAGACATCATTCCGTAATGTTAACTACGTATCGATTGGAATGAATGCTATCATCGGCATCCATAAATTGTAAATACAATAAGAATTTTGAATTTAAATCGGATTTTTTTAGCGAAGCGTTAAGTTGAGTAATAAAATCTTCCTTTTTACCTTTAATAACGGAGTGCTTTCCCTCGCGATCAAAACCAATTTCATAATTGATAATTTTAATATCCGTTGCCACATCGGGGATTAAGTTATGTGCCGAAGAAAGCTTCAAATTACTTTTTAAGGAATAGGAGTATTCGGTTTTAGGTTTAACTAGAATGGGTTCTTCGGACTGTGCGAATGAATTAATGCCAATTAAAACTAAAAAACAAAACAATATTTTTTTTAAGCACATTATTTAATATTTACCATTTAGCCTCAGGATACATTCGAGGCAAAGATTGCATTTCATTTAATAAATAACCAAGTTGCTCAGTATGAATTCCTTTTCTGCCTCCCATTTGCATAAAAACTTCTGTGGGAATTTTCAATCCGGCTTCGCTTAATAAGTTGTTTATTTCTTTCTCCCACTGATCTTTTAATTTATTTACATCGGGAGCTATTCTTTCTTTAATCATCAGTTCATCCACTTCGTCTTTTTCAAAAAACTCACCTGTAAATCGCCAAAGTTCATTTAATGCATTTTGCGCTCTTTCTTTACTTTCATCGGTTCCTCCGCCAAATCGTTTCACCCAACTAAAGCTATGTCTTTTATGATAAGTAATTTCTTTTATTGATTTTTCAGCAATAGCCCGAATCGTTTCGTCGCTACTTTTTAAAAGTTCTGAGTAGTATAAAAAATCAAAGCAATCGATAAGGGCCTGACGCATTATTGTTTTAGCGTAATCGCCATTACTTTGTTCGCAAATTAAAAAATTAAAATATTCGCGGTCATTTCTGTGAAAAGCTAAAGTATCTTCTGTTCTTCCCTTTCCTTCTATGCGTCCGGCATATTCCAGTAAATTCCGTCCTTGACCAAAAATATCCAATGAAATATTGGTTAATGCCAAATCTTCTTCTAAAAAAGGTCCAACGCCGGTCCACTCGCAAAGTCTTTGTGCAAGTACTACGCTATTATCTCCCAGTCGCAATACGTATTTAAATAAAGCCTCTTGTTTGTTCATAGTTTGCTAATTTAATTATTTTTTAAAAATTTAAAAACACTTGTTTTATCCCCTGTTTTTATTTCAAGGGTATAATAACCCGGATGAAGTTCGGAAGTATTCACAATTTCCGAACTGCTTAAAATCAGTTTTTGTAATATTAATTGGCCTGTGGAAGAATAAATTTGCAATTCGTTTTTTTCATCACGATTTAATTGCAAATTATCTATTTGTAAATGGTTATTTACCGGATTTGGATAAATTTTTAGTCGCGAGGCGTTTAATTCTTCCTCAATATTTGTTATGCAATTTAGCACGATTACTTTAACCGAGTCAGAAACGCCGGTGCAGCCAAATTGATCAGTAACTAAAACCGTATAATAATGATCTCCCTGCGGTAAAGCATTTAATACAATAGAATTTGAGGTGGAGCCAATATTCCAAAAATAACTGTTATAACCCGGTGAACCGGTTAAAGTCCACGTGTCATTTAAGCAAAGCGTTTTAGTAGTTGCGGGAATAATGCTGGGCTTTGGTGAGAGACAAAACTTAGCTAAAAATCCATCTTGCGATCCGCCATTATTTGGTTGATAAGCGCCAAGTGTAGTTAAACCAAGCGTACTAGTAGATTCTCCGCATAAATACAATTTGCCTGTATTATCAATGGCCAAACCTCTGCCGTAATCTTCGCCGGAGTTTCCAAAATATGAACCAATAATTTTATGACCGTTAGGTTTATATTTAACAAAAAATGCATCATACGTATTTATTTGTCCAATGGCCGGTTGATATGCATCGGCCACACTAATGGAATTTGTACTAAGCGTTTGACCACAAAATAGAATATTATCATCAGAATCTAATAAGATATCGTAGATATAATCCGACTGATCTCCTCCAAAGTAGGTAGACCAGTTTACATTTCCATTAGAATCAAAACTGGCTAAATAACAGTCATCAGAACTTCCCATGGCGGGCTGATAACAACCCGGGGTGGTATAAGAATTTGAGCTTGTGGTTTTACCGGCAATTATAATATTACCATCTTGATTAATTTCCAAAACATCTCCGCGATCATCTCCGCTTCCGCCAAAGTAGGTACCCCAAATTAATGTTGTAGCATTCGGACTCAGTTTTGCCAAAAAGCCATCGTCAATACCACCAGCAAAAAAAGGTTGATGAGAAGGGAAGGTTGCGATATTATTTAAGCTATTGGTAAATCCTGTAATGTATATATTATCTCCCGCATCACAGCCTATGCCCCAAACTTCGTCAAATCCGCTTTCTCCATAAAAAGTACCCCAAATTCTTACCCCGCCGGTAGTAAACTTAGCCGCAAAACCATCACTTGAAAATGTAAATACATTATTATAAACGCCCGGCGTAGCAATGCAATTTCCGGTATTAGTACTTTCCGTATGGCCACCCAAAAGGATGTTGCCGTTAGAATCTGTGCTTAAACAATAGCCAATATCATGTCCATTGCCTCCGTAATAAGTGCACCATAAACGCTGACCGTTAGTGTTAAACTTTGCCAAGGTTGCATCATCAATTCCTCCACCATAAACTGTTTGATGAGCGCCCGGGCTCGTAACATTAACGGTGCTGGCTGTGTTACCCGTAATATAAGCGTTGCCGGCAGGATCAACATAAATAGCAAATGAAGTCTCATAGTTTACACTACCCATGTACGTACTCCAAATTAAATTTCCGTTGCTATTAAATTTAGATAAGTAAGTATCACAACTTCCTGCTAAAGTAGTTTGAAAAGCGCCCAAAGTGGCGATATTATTTGTACTAAAACTATGTCCGGTAATATATAAATTGTCTGAGGCATCAACAGACATGGCGGAACAATATTCAAGTTGTGTGCCTCCAATAAAAGTGCCCCAAATTAAATTTGAACTGGGGTCAATAATTAATTTTTTATTTTTTGAGTACTCTCCGGTAAAAGTAAGTTTGTTTTTTTGTAATTGAAATTGTATAGGAATACTTTTTTCTACCTCGTCGCTATAAAAACTTTTTGGAATATTTTCTGTTATACTGCCGAGTTTGCAACTCAACTGCAATTGATTATTCTGTAATTCAATTTTATCAGCCCCATTAATTAAAAACTGAATATCATTGATGTTTGCACCGGGATTTAAAATGATATTATATTTAAAAGCGTTCTGATCAGCTAAAAACTCAATGTCTATATTATTAAAAATGTTTGTATAAGTGACTTTTTGATAAGAAAAAACATTGTAGATTTCCCTGCCATTTACAATGTAATTGTATTGAGCACTTAATTTATTGGCCGGTTGAATGTTTGGCGGTAAGGGATTGATAAATTCAACATCAATTCTGTTACTCAATATGCTTGTTTTTTCAAATGCAACCGGATCAAGTGTTCTTTTGTTTTTTGGATCTATCTCCGGAACATTTTGAATGGAACGAATTTCATAAGAAAATCCTTTTTGATTTAAATGCACAATATATTTATTGGTATAAAATGAAAACAAAACTTCGTTGTTAAAGTTATAATGCTGATCCACCATTTGGCCCTTGTTTTCAATAAAGCCTTTATTGCCGCTATTGTTAAAAGCGGACAAACAAAAGGATAAATGGACGAAAATGGCTATGAAAAGGATATTCTTCATTTAATTAATATAGCGTTTTTCCAAAAATAGTGAATTTCAACATAATCAAGCACTTAGTTGTTGAATTTAAGTTTTTAAATATGTTAAATGGGTAAATTTTAGATATAAATGAGTGAAGAGGAACTATCAATGAAGGACATATACCTCATTTTAATTTCAATTAACCTAATTTTGTCAAATATGTTAAAAACTGAATATTCAGAGACAATGGAAGGAAAATTAAATATAAAAAATCAGGTTAGTCGTTTTATGAAACTTGCGTTGATTTCCCTACTTTTTTGGATTAGTTTGCCTGAGACAAAGGCATGTACAGCGTTAAATACTCCTGTTTTAACCAGCTCAATGATTGTGGGTCCGGTTGGAAGTAATTCATTATTACTTAATATGAATTCGGTTACTATTTGGTTGAATTGCCAGAACAATAGAGTAGAAGTTGAATTAATTTGCCAAGGTCAAGCGTTTCCCGGAGTAGGTCCGTTTTTTTATACTTCGCCTCCTTTCACTAGAACTTCCAATCCAATGGCTTTGCCTCAAATGACTTTGAATTTATCAAGTTTATGTCAGGGTGGTGGATATCAATTTAGATGGAGAGAAACATATAATAATGGTTCTCCAAGTCCATGGTCAGCACCGGTTTCGTTTACTTTACCTGGTATACCGAGTCCTTCTTCTGTTTCAGTTACCGCAACGCCAAGTGCAGTGTGTTTTCCTCAACCTTCGCAATTAACATCTACTGTTCAAGGTGGATGCGGAGGCGGCGGTGGTGTGAGTTATACCTGGACGCCTGCTGCTGGATTAAGCTGTGTGAATTGTCCAAGTCCGGTTGCAACACCAAGTACAACTACAACGTATACATTATTGGTAGCAGGAAATACACCGGGTTCTTGCTGGTCTGCATCAACTCAAATAACTATTGTAGCATTTACCGTGGTTCCAACTGTAGGAACCGCTTCAGCTATTCCTTCCATTTGTGAAGGACAAACCAATCAAATATCTATTTCAAGTTCAAGTGGTGCTCGTCAATGGGAATTTGCCACTAATGGTGGAGGTCCATGGGCTCCTATACCCGGGGAAACCGGAACAACAGTTGTAACATCAACTCTTACACAAGGAAATTATTGTTATCGATTAGTAACTACCGGATGCGGTGGAACCGTTGCGAGTACGCCAGTATGTTTTGTTGTAAATCCTTCACCAACTATTTCGGTGGCTTCTACTTCTATTTGTCAGGGTGCAACTGTAACTGTAAATGGAGTAGGAGCTAATTCATTTGTTTGGTCATTGGGTATTGGACAAACAGGTCCAACTACAGGAACTGCGAATCCACCGGTTACCTCTGCTTATACTGCAACAGGAACAACTAACGGATGTACAGCTACAGCAGCTTTTAATATTTCTGTTACACCTTATCCGGTGGTTAATTTAAATAGCAATTCGCCGGTTTGTATTGGAGGAACTATAAATTTAAATACCACAGGAACCAGCATTTATCAATGGTCGGGGCCTAATGGTTTTGTTAGTGCCGTGCAAAGTCCTACAATTGGCGGAGCAGTTCCGCAAATGTCGGGTGTGTATAATGTAAATGTCATTGACAATACTTGTGCAACTACCGGAAGTATTTTAGTCACCGTTTTAAACCCACAGGTAACTGCCAACAATAGCGGAACATATTGTGCAGGTGAAAATGCTCAGTTATTTGCTAACGGTACGCAGGTTACCACTTATAATTGGGTTGGCCCGGGTTTTGCATCAAATGCACAAAACCCAATTATCACAAATATTCAGCCGGCCCAAAGTGGAATTTATATGGTAACCGCAAGTGATGGATTCTGTACTTCCACTGCAACAACGGAAGTTTTGGTAAATCCATTACCTAATCCTATTCTTCAAAGTAATTCGCCTATTTGTGAGTCGAGCGATTTATTTTTAGATGCATCCGGCGCTTTAATTTATCTGATTAATGGTCCGGTTAATTATACCAGTACTGCTGCTAATAATACATTAACAGGGGTTCCTGTTCTTGCGGGAGGAGTTTATACCGTTACCGGAACAGACGCAAACGGTTGCGTAAACAAAAGTTTATTAACTGTTACGGTATTGCCCTTACCTAAATTAAATGTTGTAGGGGATGAAGTTTGTATTGGACATACTGCTTCAATATCTGCCACTGGCGGTGTAAGCTATAGTTGGGTAGGGCCTAATAATTTTGTATCGGCTCAGCCTTCAATAATTTTCCCGAATCTTCAACCTTCACAAACCGGTTCATACGTAGTAACCGCATTTGCACCTAACGGTTGCTCGCTTTCTGCCGGAACAACTTTAACAGTATATCCACAACCAGTGCCAAGTATTACAGTAACTCCTAACTTATGTTTTGGAAGTACTGCCTATTTTTATAGTGAAGGAGGAATGTTGTATAACTGGATAGGGCCAAATAATTTTGTGTCACATGATCAAAATACAACGTTGCTGGTGAATAGTGTAGATTTTACGGGTACTTATACATTAGGGGTAATTGATGATAAAGGATGTCAGGGGCAAGTTACTGCGGATTTAGTGGTTCGTCCCTTACCGGTGGCTAGCATCACCACCAATGTGAATGGGCTTTGCGCTCCATATTGTGCAAGTTATGAATTGATAACCAATTCAAATATCCAACAAACCTATTGGAACATGGACAATACAGGAACAAGTATTGGGCCTGTATTTAATTACTGTTTAACCAAAGAAGGATCTAAAACTTTAAGAGTTTCCTATACCGATACTTATGGATGTTCAAACATTGCATCATTTACAGCTAATGCACATCCAACGCCAAGAGCAGATTTTCATTATGGTCCGGGTAGTCCTTTAGAGAATGAATTACTGAATTTCACGGATGGATCATTAGGGCCAAACATTAATAAGTGGGAATGGAATTTTGGTGGTGATCAACCTGAGCAAGTTTTTCATCAGAATCCATCAAAAGTTTATTATAAGGCAGGATCTTATCCGGTTACTTTAATTATTGAAAATGTTTGGGGTTGTAAAGATACTATCACCAAGGCGGTACACATTGAAGGTGATTTCGGTTTATACATTCCAAATGTATTTACTCCGGATGGTGATGGCGTTAATGACACCTTCCAACCGAAAGGATTTGGAATAAATACTTACCACATGGATATTTTTGATCGTTGGGGAGTTAAAATTTTCAGTAGTGATGAATTAACCCAAGCTTGGGACGGAAGTATTAAAGGTAAAATTGCGAAAGACAATACCTTTGTATATAAAGTTGTAGTGACCGATAAAAACAACAATAAGAAAGATTATGTAGGCCATGTTTCTCTACTCAAATAAAAGTAATTTCAAATAAAAAAATCCCCTTCAAAATAGAAGGGGATTTTTTTTAATTTTATTTTAATAAGAAATTACATATGCTTAATTGCATCGGGTAAAGGATAAAAAGTTGGATGTCGGTAAACTTTATCGTTGCTAGGCTCAAAGAATGGACCTTGATCTTC